>JAJOJN010000113.1 GCA_021208565.1 Nitrincola sp. | reverse complement strand
CATAAGCACTGGACAGGCGTTTAAAGAAATAGCGACGATTGTATAATCCTGTCAGGCTGTCAGTCACTGAAAGATGACGCAACTCTTGTTCCGCTTTTTTACGCGCTGAAATATCAGTTGCAGAACCCGTCATTACTACGGGTATATCACCATCCCATTGCGTGACACGTCCTCTGCCCTCAATCCATAACCACCCGCCCTGTGCGCAGCGAGAGCGATACTCAACCTGATAAGGTGCGCCCGTTTGAAAATGTTCAGCGACCTTGTTACTCACCTGTTCAAGATCATCTGGGTGGATGTGCGCGTACCAATCATTGACATGCAGCGGTTTCATCTCATGGTAACCGAGCATTTCAAAACAACGCTGATCCCAATGTAACTCGCCAGTGACAAGATTAACTTCCCATAGACCATCATTGATGGCAGAGAAAGCATTTTGATAACGTCTTTCACTTGCCGCCAATTCCTCAGCTGTTGTTTTCTGGAGCGCAACCGCCGCATCGATTTTTTTCTATCAGTTTACGTCGCGTCAAGCGCAACACCCATGCAACCGAAGCAACGGCCATCAAAAAAGTCACGAGTAACATCAAACGTGTATGGACACGCGACTGCTGAAGTAAGCTGGCCAACTCTGTTTTTTCTTGCCAAATCCATACCGATCCAACAGGCGACGTTTGTTTTTCATCCGTCGCATAGTCAAATAATGGAAAGCGAATGAGGTGAAAGAGTTGATCCGAAAGTTCGACTAATACTGATTCGATCTGGTTAGCTGTCAGATTCGACGATCGATGTAATCCCAAAAGATCGATAATGGTATCCCGAGTGTAGGCTTCTGTATAACACTCACACCCCTCGGGTAAAGCAAGACCCTTTAAGTTCTGAAATCTTTGCCAGACTTGATCATCAACATGCTCTTGCCTCAATAAAACGGCAAATCCTGCGTTGTATTGCTCGTCAAGGCGCATCAATTGGGCATCAAATGATGTACCAACCTCCAAACTACCAATCAATTGAGGTGCATGGAAAGGCAGATTGGCATAAACCGGAACGACACCTCTAACACCGGAGTAAATTCGTCCTGTCTCGAAGCCACTTCGTGGGTGCTGATCCAATAGAACGTCCTCAACAATGGGTCTGATACCTCGAAGTGAATCACCAAACAGATCCGGTTGATGGACGCGAAGAAATGAAGTGACCTCTGGCACTAAATGAAACTGTAGTTGGCGCATGCCAAATTCGGATTGCATTAACTGCCAACGCGAAGCCATATACTGCAAGAGAGCTGAGCGCCAATAAGTAGTTTCAGCGCCATTAGAATCACCAGCTTCTCTTATAAAGGCTTGCTGTCCTTGATAAAAAAGGGTTTGAACACGCGTATTTTCAGCTAGGAGTGTTGCCACTAAAAGCATTTGTTGCTGAAGATCTTTTTGGGATAATTCAAATCCATTTCTGAAGCTTTCCGCTTCAAGTAATAACTGAGCTTCAAGGTGTTGAGTATTTCGATGCTCAATAAATAGGGCAACACTGATGAACAGCAAGCCAAGAATAAAGACTACTGATACAAAGAATCTATTTTTATGGAGTTGCTGACGGCAAAAAAGCAGCATCAAATTAATTTCTATGCTTGTTTAAAATTCAAACAATTATGACAAAATTATGATCTAAGCGCATGCAAATAACCGTCAATTTTGACCAACTTTGGTAGAGGATACGACAACTTCCAGCCTAAATTAGCGGCTATCTGACGCAAACTTCACAGGATGATTGCTTTTTCAAACGCCATGCTGCCCAAAGGTTATAAGCTGAGACTGCAATTGAATGAATAATCGGTAAGCGTAATAGCTTAGCAGGCAGTTTCCAGCCAACTTTTTCCCAGTAATACAAACTGGCATCCAGTCCAACTAAAAACTCTACACCGTTCCAAAGGTGTATTTTTTCCATCATGCTTGCGCGATCAACGCCTTGCCAACCTTTAAACTCCGGTTGGCTGATATCAACCAGGATAAAGTGACGCGATAAACGTTTATGCAAATGATTTATTTCTTTACGACAAAGACTACAACTACCGTCGTAAAAAAGGTGTGGTGTACGGCTTGTGTTCATGTTGCACCTCATCAGTGGAAGAACAGCCAACTTAGATGACAAACGATTACCACCAGCGTTAAACAACGTCGAAGGCCTCGATAGTTTTTATTGTTAATTTGACTAAAATCATAAGCCCACCAAATAGCGTAAGCCATCACTAAAGTGATTAAAGCCCATTGGAGTGGAAGTGCCAGAGCCAACCATCCAATAAGACTCGGTAGCATACAGAGACTTATTCGCCAGCTGTTTGCCCAGTTAGGCTGTTGCAAAGCAACTCCCCAATGTATACCACCTAAAAATGACAGAATGATGGCGCTGTAGGTGATAAAAATAGCCTCAGACCAAGGCTGAAACATCAAAGCCGTTAGACCAACAAAGGGAATTAGGCCAGCAAGGCCCAACCAATAGGCCGTTTTATGTATCGTTAAGGATGCTGATTGCATCATGTGTTTAACCCTTTTAACTGCGCATGAATCTTTTCAGCTTCTTCAGTCAGGGCTGAATATCCTCTGATATCACCATTTCGTTGGGCGTGCATCGCTTCAGCCAATTTCTTTTCATATGCCTGTTGCAGTTTCTGTACTTGCTTCGCGGGGTTGGATTTGAATAGACCAAACATTATGTTTCTCCTGAGAAATTTATTCTTCTTACGTACAAAAAATGATTTGGTTCATCCTTGTTTTTTATAGTGATTGCCCATACCTATTAAAACATTAGAATCAACTAAAATGAGAAGCTATATGTCTGATGCACTCATCGTTACCTGCCCGCACTGCCATCGAAAAATCGGTACCCAGCAGTAAACTCACCGAAGGTGGAAAATGTGGTGTTTGCAAAGAAAATCTTTTTTCAGGTGCTCCTGTGGAGTTAACGCAACACACTTTTGACAATCATGCCAGCGCTGATCTACCGCTTGTGGTTGACTTCTGGGCACCCTGGTGTGGACCTTGTCGCCAGTTTGCACCTATCTTTGCACAAGCCGCAAAAGATCTCGAACCCAGTGTTCAACTAGCAAAGATAGACACTGAAGCGCAACCTGAATTAGCGGCCCGCTTTGGTATTCGCAGTATTCCGACACTGATTATCTTCAAACAAGGAAAAGAACTGGCACGTATGTCAGGTGCTTTGCCCGCTGCTCAGTTTAAGCAATGGGTTAAACAGTCGATTTGAGACAAGAGATAGCTTCTTCGTGTTGATGAAAATATACTTTCATCAACACGACTAAAGAGAATGCCTATGTCTCCTTCACATGCTCCTACTTTTTTTATCGCGTATACGTGCGTCTCTTGCCAGCTTACATCCTAGTGAAAAGAGATTAGCAGATACCTTGCTGACTTTTCCTGGTGAAGTGGCCAGCTACTCGGCAACGGAATTAGCGCAGTTAGCCAACGTGTCTAATGCAACCGTAACGCGTTTTGTTCGGCGCTTGGGTTATAAGAACTTTGAAGAAGCTAGACAAGCAGCAAGAATCAGCCAAGAATCTGGAGCTGCCGTTTTTCAGGCCCCCTCCCACTCCCTTGCGCTTGAATCGGGTCTTGCCGCGCATATTGAACAGGGCCGCATTAACGTCGAAAAAAGCTTTGCTGACTTGTCGATGTCACAAATTGACTCGCTGGCACAGGCACTGATCGATGCGCCCCGCGTTTGGATTATTGGTTTTAGAACGGCTCATGCCTTTGCGTTCTACCTGAATGCACAAATGGGTCAGGTCCTAACGAAGGTCACACTTTTACCTCAAGCAGGTCAAACTCTCGCTGAAAGCTTGTGCAGTATGGGGCCTAAAGATGTGGTTATTGTCTTTTCACTGCGCCGTCCTGTACGTCAGATGGAAAATGTTTTTCGTGAATTGAGCCAGCTCGATACACACACGGCTGTCATTAGTGACTCACCCACCCTATTGAATCAAGAATCCAGCATCTGTCTAGACTCACTTTTGACTGCCAAATGGAATCTTCATGTACACACCACAGCACCAGGTCCCCTGTTTAATCATGCGGCGGTACTCACTCTCTGCCATCTGCTTGCTACACGCGTGTTAGAGTTATCGGGTACTTCAGGACGACGTCGTTTACTCAACATTGAAGAGATGCATGAAGCCTTAGATGAGATGTAAAATTTTTTTCTTAGAAAAATATTGTGAAAATTATTTTTTATGGTATGGTTTAGTTAACTACTCATAAGAAACAGATGCAGTGCCCCTCAAGAATTAAGCCTATGGCTATTAAACCAAGAGAGGTACTACCATGTTTTCACTATTGAAACAGCAGCTTGTCAAAACCGCTAAAGTCGTCACACTGGCAACCGTGATTCCAGTGTCTATGTTCGCTATGAACGTTCATGCCAGACCCACCGTGTTACAAATCAACTCATCTCTACCTGATGGCAGTTTTGCCCATGTGTTTCTAACAGAGTTTAAGCAACGCGTTGAAGCTGAGCTGCCGGGTAAAATTGATGTACAGATTTTTATGGGTAATACACTAGGTTCAGAAGAAGATGTCCTACAAGGACTTGGCTTTGGTACACACCATGCCTCTTTGTCGGCGTCTGCGGTGGTTCAAGTCAACCCACGTTCAGCTGTATTCGATCTTCCTTACTTATTTGAAAATCGCGATCAAGTTCAGCTTTTCACGACCTCACCCGCTTATGATCTGCTTGCAGAAGGTTTTTCAGGAAAAGGGATGCAGCTTGCTGCACTTTGGGATAATGGCTTTCGAGTCATTACCAACAATGTTCGGCCGGTTGTTGTTCCAGAAGATTTACGAGGTCTAAAAATTCGCACACCGACCAGTCGTCAACGTGTCGTCATGTTCAACACCCTTGGAGCCAATGCGACCCCTTTATCATTCGGTGAAGTTTACTCCGCTCTTGATCAAGGTGTAATTGACGGTCAGGAAAACCCTGCTCAAGTAGTTGAAAGTGCAAGACTCTATGAAGTGCAGAACTACTTATCACTGTCTAATCACGTCTACCTGCCTACCTTCTTACTCTTTAGCCAACCTTGGTTGAACGCTCAAACAGCTGAAGTTCGCGAAACACTTTTACGCATTGCAGCTGAAACGGCTCCCTGGACTTTTAGTTGGGGTGAAGAGACAGATGCACGCGTATTAGCCGACCTAGCAGACAAAATAACCATCAATGAAGTCGATTTTGCAGCCTTCCAAGCAGCCGCACTCCCTCTCTACGATGATCGTGTGTTTGTTGACGCGATTGGTGAAGAGATGATTAATGCGACACGCGCTGCACTAGGTATTGAGTAATTCAATCGAATCTAACAGGAGGCACCCATGGATACTTTGGGTAAGATCGTTCTCTGGCTGGATCGTTGGATGTGCCGTGCACTGGATGTTTTTACCATCATTGTGGCTGCCATCCTGTTGGTTCTGCTCAACTACGCTGTTTTTTCACGCTTTATTCTCAATTCATCCGTGTCTTGGGGAGAGGAGCTTCCGGCACATATTCTTGCCATGCTCACCTTTATCGGTGCTGCTTATTTAACCCGTACCAATGAACATTTGGGCTTTGATGGTGTGGCAGCGAACCTGCCACACATCGTCCAGCGCGGAATTGCCTGTATCAACCAGGTACTTATGGGAGGCTTTGCCGCTGCCTTATTCTGGTTCGGAGGCAAAGCCGCACTGAGTTTCACTGGAAGAATGCTGATCTCGGTCGATCTTCCAGTGATCCTATTTAGAGGTGCAGTCCCGGTTGCTGGTGCACTGATCTTTATGATCTGTCTTGTTCGTTTGATTGGGTTGATTTCTGGCCGCATCAATCCCAAAGATTTATTACCCGAAGGAGATGGCTAATGTTTATCGATCCTGGTTATCTCATTCTATTGTCTATTATTGTCTTACTGCTATTCGGAGTACCTATTGCCTATGTATTAGGTATCACCGCTGCCCTAATGATTTTTCTGGATCCTGCAGTTATGCCGATGGTGATCGGATTAATTCCTTTTGGCGGCGCGAACAACTACTTACTGGTTGCAGCACTACTCTTTATGATCGCCGGAGAGGTCATGAATCAAGGCCGTATCGCTGAAAAGCTGATCGCCTTTGCATCCTCACTGGTTGGCCATATTCGTGGAGGATTGGCGCATGTTAATATTTTAACTTCGCTTTTCTTCTCGGAAATTTCGGGCACAGCGACCTCGGATGCTGCAGCAATCGGATCAGTCATGATTCCGCAAATGAAAAAGCGCGGTTATTCAGCCGCCTTTGCCGCAGCCGTGACATCCACGTCTGCAACCATGGCGATTATTGTTCCACCCTCACTCAATCTCATTTTGTACGCTTATGTGGCCAATGCCTCCATCGCTGAGTTATTTGCCGCGGGTATCGTGCCAGGATTTTTGGTGTGTTTTCTCTTGATTATGACCGCGTATGGTATCTCAGTGTGGAAAGGCTATCCAACCGAAGGCAAATTTGAGTTTTCTCGTGTTATCGCAACGGGTAAAGATGCTGCACTCCCCATGACCTTACCGATTTTGATTCTGTTCGGTATCTTAGGTGGGATTTTTACGGCAACTGAAGCCGGTGCTGTGGCAGCACTCTGGTCCATCATTATGGCCGCTACTTGGTATCGTTCACTTAGCTGGAATCATTTTATTGATACTCTGCGCATCTCTGGTAAGCGCAGTGCCATGCTGATGTTTATCGTCGCCACCTCAACACTGCTAGGTTGGTATTTAACCAATCAACGCATTCCTCAAGAAATTGCGGAAGCAATTTTGGGCATCTCTGATAACTACTGGGTTTTACTCTTAGCGATCAATGTGTTCTTTTTGCTTGCCGGAACGATTGTACATGGCACACCCGCTATTCTGATGCTGGTACCGATCTTCTTACCTTTGGCGGATCAACTCGGTATCGATCGCGTTCACTTTGGTTTGATTGTGACCATCAACCTAGGTATCGGACAACAAACACCACCCGTAGCGTCGGTAGTGTTGATCACCTGCTCTATCGCTAAAATCACCATCATGCAGATAGTACCACCCTTAATGTGGTTTATAGGAGCCATGCTGGTCGCTTTAACCTTGATCAACGTTTTCCCGGCTATTTCACTCTGGCTTCCCTCAGTGATACTAGGATAAGACCATGAAACTACTTGTTATTAATCCTAACTCTTCTCTTAGTGTTACCGAGAAGATCAATGCAGCGGCACAAGCCGCTGCCCTTCCCAACGAAGAGATCGTTACCATTTGTGCAACGGGCGCCCCTGAACTGATTGTCACGTCAGAGGATGCTTTAATCGCTGAAGAAGCAGTAAAGACAACTTTAGCGGCTTGGGATGAACAGCTTGATGGCGTCGTGCTGGCGTCTTTTGGTGACACCGGTTTACAGGCTGTTCGTGCGCATCGTTCTGTTCCCATCGTAGGGATTGCTCAGTCAGCCTATGCAATGGCATCCGTGATAGGTCCCAAGTTTTCAATTGTTTCTTTTTCCCCTTCTATGGCGGGTGCGTTAAAAAAGACCGCCGAAAGCTACGGCTATGGTCAGCATTTGGCTTCCATGCATATGGTGGAAGGCGCTGTTTGGGATGATCCCGGGAAAATACAAGAAACCTTTGCGGATGACCTCCTGACACTGTGCCAAAAGGCTGCAGCAGAAGATCAAATCAATAAGCATTGTTTTAGGAGGTGGCCCCTTGGCCGGTTTGGCGAGCAAGCTGCAACCCTTTGTTCAGGTTCCCATCATCGATGGAACCACAGCGGCGATTGCTACTTTAAGAGTGGCACTGATGGCAAAAGCCAGTTAAGCGGCTAAATATGTCGAGGATAAAAACGTCAACGACTCCATTTCGTGCTGATTTTCCTGGCACATGCATTGGGAGCAATGTGTGTGCTGGGGGTGTTAGCCTCTGGACCACAGTTAATATCGGCATTACAACTCTCCGCTCTTGAGGTGGGTGCATTGGCCAGCGCTTATTCAACCACACTGGCAATAGCGTCACTGCCAGGCGGAATGATTGTGGATCGACTGGGCACCGCAGCTCTTTAACTATTGCCGCCACCATTATGTGTTGCGGAATGTTATGGGTGGCTACAAGTGAAAAATTTCTATGCA
>JAJOJN010000099.1 GCA_021208565.1 Nitrincola sp. | reverse complement strand
AAGGATCATTGGGATCACGTCAAGAAAATGCTGTGGAAGGATCGCTTCTGGTCACGCAGTTACTGCTTAATTTCAGTGGGTGACGGTGCGAGTACCGAAGTGATCAAGCAGTACATTCAGAATCAGGAAAGGCCGTCCTAGCGGACGGCTAGCTATCAATCCACCCCCAAACGTCCAAAGCGGTGCAATGGTCGCTTGGAAGTGGAATTCCGTGAATAAAGGTTAAAGAAGATACGATAAGTTCCGCTCATTAGCCAGAGAGCAATAGATTAACTGCATGATTTAATGCTTTAATTTGCTCCTCATCACCACCTCTATCGGGATGATGACGCATCGCTAAACGACGCCAAGCACGCTTGATTTCATTATCACTTGCCAAATCATCTAAACCTAGTAAAGCCAGCGCTTCTTGCCGCGCTTCTTGGCTTGGAGAACGATGATAGGTTTTCCAAAAACCCGCAAGCAGATGATCAAGCTCCTCTTCGACCATCTCTTCAAGATGCTTAATATTTAGGTAGTAATTTTTTAGAGAGTCTTCTTCGGTCAAGGATTTTTCATGCACATGATAAGGTATCAAGCGGATATTTAACGTGTGGATTGAAAGACTTCCTGACTGCCTAGAATGCAATTCATTTTGAAGATGATAGAGCCGATGAAAGAGCAAAAAATGAACACGAAATAGCTTCATCATGTCATGGTAACAATCATCATCTAAATCGACATAGTGATGATCAGCTAACCATTTCAGCAATTGATGCTCAGTAAGACCCTCTGGATGTGCGCTTAACACCTCTAGCAACACATCAGAACAGAGCCAGTGTTCGCACTGGCTCATGGCAAGGTATTCCTATTGTCAGGCATCCGGTAATTCAAGTTTCTGAGCAGAAACGAGCACACCGTTGTTATCAGCATACACATACTCACCCGGGGTAAAGGTTACTCCCCCAAAGGTAACGGGTACGTTCAAGTCACCTAAACCTCTTTTATCTGTTTTCATAGGATGAGTTCCTAAGGCTTGAACGCCCAAATCCAGCTGACCTATCGCATTAACATCACGGATACAGCCATAAATGATAATGCCTTCCCAGCCATTTTTTTCGGCTTTTCTGCCAGCATATCGCCCAACATGGCTTTTCGCATGGAACCGCCGCCACCGACAACAAGCACCTTACCTTCACCAGGTTGGGCAACCTGCTCTCTTACTAAGGAGTTGTCCTCAAATGCTTTAATCGTAACGATTTCACCGCCAAAAGCTTCACGACCACCAAAGTTAGCAAACATAGGTTCAACAACACGAACAAGCTCTGGGAATTGATCACAAAGCTCTGGTAATAAATCTTCCATGTTTTCTCCTAAATTGAGATTCAATAATTTGATTTAGTTTGTCTGATATGTCCTTGTAATGCATTACAACTTTTGCACTACAGTAAGTAGAGCCTGAACAGGATGTAATAACTGCTGATTATCAAGACGTTTCACTTGTGAACGACAAGAATAACCTGTAACCAAAAGTTGACCACGGTGCTCAGGGCTATTCACTATCTCACTCCAACTTAACGCGTAGATCTCCTTTGGAAAGTTTGTAGTTTTTGGTTTCATGGCCAAAGGTACCCGACATACCACAACAGCCTGTTGCAACCACCTCTAATTTCTGACCTAGTGCTGCAAATACCTCTTGCCACTGACGAATTGAAGGCGCCGCATTAGTTTTTTCCGTACAGTGCGCCATTAGCTTAAAGGTCTGCTGTGTTACCTCTCCTTTTACTGGGAAGGCTTTTAATGCATCAGCTAGCCACTCCTGAAGCAAATGCACAACCGGAAGATCGCCTCCTAACTCTTTGTATTCTGATCGATAAGTTAATGTCATTGATGGATCTATACCGACCAAAGGAATGCCGGTAGACTCCAATTTTTTAAGCATTATGGCGTTTTTTTCAGCCGCTTTATTAAATGCTTTCATGAATCCATGGACATGCAAAGGCTTGCCGTTAGGCATAAAAGGCGCAACCAGAACGTTAAAGCCTAAGTGACTTAAAAGATCGATCAGGTCTAATACCAACTGTGTTTCAAAGTAACTGGTGAAAGCATCTTGAACGATAATCACACTGCGTTGACGTTGAGATTCTGTTAAGCGTTGAACAGTATCAGTCGTTGCAAAATCAATTGAGCGATCCAACAGGCCTTGTCGCAAGCTATGGCGACAAATCACTGGGCTATCGACCATACCCGCAAAGCGCTTCATCACTGCACGAATAAAACTGTTTTCCATGGCCCAATTGTAGGGCTGTGGGAATTTTGCCAGTGTTGGAATCATAAACTCCAAACTGCCAACCAGATAGTCCTTCACTGGGCGCAAGTAACGTCCGTAATACACTTCAAGAAAACGCGCTCTGAAGTCAGGTACATTGACTTTGATAGGACACTGCCCCACACAGGACTTGCACGCCAAACATCCCATCATCGCCTCGTGAACTTCATTGGAGAAATCATATTCACCACGATCACGCTTAAGGGTATTCACTAAACGCTTTGGCAGGCTACCAACAAAGCCCTGATCTCTGACCTGCTTCGCCTCGTTGTTCAGATCAGTACCACGCTGGCTCATTAACTTAAGCCATTCCCGAATTAAAGACGAACGTCCTTTGGGAGAGTGGATGCGCTGACGAGTTCCCTTCCATGAGGGACACATGGCATCATTAGGGTCGTAGTTGAAGCAAGCACCATTACCATTACAGTGCATGGCGGCATCATAGGTTTGACGCACTTCTAACGGAATTTGACGATCATGCTGACCACGCATGGGCACTTCGTCGATTTTTAACAGTTGTGCACCCTCAGCCGTCGCTGGGGTAGCAATTTTGCCTGGATTCATCTGATTGCGCGGATCAAACAGGGCTTTGATGCGTTGCAACTGAGGATACAATTCACCAAAAAACTCTGGTGCATATTCTGAGCGAACCCCTTTACCATGCTCGCCCCACAACAAACCTTTGTACTTGACAGTAAGCGCAACCACCTGATCGGTAATTTCACGAACCAACGTCACTTGTTCAGGATCTTTCATATCTAACGCCGGGCGAACATGCAGCACACCAGCATCCACATGCCCAAACATGCCATACGCAAGACCGCGATCATCTAAAACCTTGCGGAACTCCATAATAAAATCAGCAAGATTTTCGGGAGGAACCGCGGTATCCTCAACAAACGCCACTGGACGCTTATCACCCTGAGCGTTACCTAATAAGCCCACGGCTTTTTTACGCATTGCCCAGACTTTGTTAATTTCTGTGGCACCATAAACCACCGAATAACCGAAGCTTTTTCCTGCTTGCCCTTTTACCTGCGTTAAGTGCTGACACAAGGCTTCAACCTTCGCTTTCAAATCCTGTTCATCATCGCTGGTATATTCAATCAGGTTGATACCACGAATATCGGGTTCACCTTCCTCTTGTGGAAAATAGTCACGCACACTATCCCAAACAATATCTCCCATCGCCAGATTCAGAACTTTGGAATCAATGGTTTCAATGGAGGTGGGCTGCCAATCCATTAGGGCTTTAGCATCACGCAGTGAAGATTCAAAGCTGTCGTATTTAACGTTCACCAAAGCGGCAAACTTGGGAATGGGCAAGACATTCAATTTCGCTTCGGCAATAAAAGCCAACGAGCCTTCCGCGCCGCAGAGTAAAGAATTAAGGTTAAAACGTCCTGATTCGTCACGTATATGCGCTAAATCATAACCCGTCAAACAGCGATTTAGTTTGGGAAAACAAGCATCAATTTGCCCTTTATGTGTTTCAAAAAGAGCGCTCACCTCACGGTGTATCTCACCAATACGATCTTCGCGCTGTTGGTGTACACTTAACTCTTGATCGGATATCGCTTTAGAATCCCAACACTCTCCCCCTAGCAACACACTTTTTAGCGCCAATACATGATCACGAGTTTTACCATAGAGCACAGACCCTTGACCGCTGGCATCGGTGTTTATCATACCACCTATAGTGGCACGGTTACTGGTGGATAACTCTGGCGCAAAGAACAAACCATAGGGTTTTAACGCTTTATTTAACTGATCCTTAACTACCCCACCCTGTACTCTAACCCAGCGTTCATCTGGGTTAATTTCCAGAATTCGGTTCATGTATTTTGAACAGTCTACAACAAGTCCATCAGTCAAGGATTGACCATTAGTACCGGTACCGCCACCGCGAGCACTTAATACAACTTTATGAAAACGAGGTTGATCCGCTAGACGAGCAATACGAACGAGGTCTTCGGTGTTTTTCGGATAGAGCACACCTTGAGGAAGCACTTGGTAAATACTGTTGTCCGTAGCCAATACCACTCGATTGGCATAGTCGGGATTAAGATCGCCTTCAAAGCCCTGATGTTTTAGGGTGTCGATAAAGTCGAGATAAAGCGTTTGCACCGGGTTAAGTTCGGCTAAACGTGGAATCATTGATCAAGTGCCTCTGTGTCATCGCAGATGTTAATTGTGTTGGTGACAATGATCTAGCATTGCGGCGTTAGGTTCAAATCAAAATTTAATTTAGATAGATAGGTTTTTTCTATATTGATCAACCGCTCATTTAGCATTCACCTTGGCTTTGATACACTTAATCATTGAAATCAACTCAAGAGATGATGCCATTCGATGAAGACATCTAAGAAATTTGCTATAGCGCTATCCTTGCTTGTCAGCGCGACTAGTTTTACCACCTTTACCTTTGCCAAACCGACCTTTTCACCTGAAACTCAGTTACCTCACGGTACATGGGTGGATCTCAGCCAAGATCTTTGCGATGTAGCTCAACAAACTCATCAATACTTGAGTCAAGGGCAAGCCTATGACCCTGCTACGATTCATGGCGGCACAACACCTTGGTTGAAAACACCTCCAGAGCGGATTAAGGAAACACTCAGTTTTATCTGCGAGGTTGTCAATGAAGATTTACAAGCAAGCCGCGTATCACGCTTGACCAACCCCGACTTCATTAAGCAACACTTTGAACTGGTTCGCTGGTCGCCTGATCAACAGCGTGCAAGCCAGCTCAGTGAAGGTAAGCCTCTTCTCCAGCGCTTGCCTTCGGACAGAGTATTACTCACCAAGTACTATGTTCGTTTAACAGATGGCCAACTCACTCAAACACCTCAAACACCTCACGCGCTCTATGGTTTACCGTTTGATGAAGCACACCTCACTCTTGAAGAAGCTGACGCGAAAAGAGACCAGATCACTCGTTATCGCTATGGTAAACAGGCTATTGTTGCCAAAGAAACCTCACCGTCACAAGCCCGTTATATGAGCAACTTGGCTCCACCATTAATCTGGTTGAATCGTGATGATTTAGAGGGTGCTCTTTTGCAAGGCACTGCGGTCGTCGACGAACCATCAGGTAAACGCCGCTATTTTAATGTTCACCGTAATAATGGTATCGCTTTTGATCGCACACTTCGCCCCATCCAGCAAGAGAGATACTGGTATTTCAAAGAGGTGCCTGGTGTCTTGGGTTATGGTAAAGACGCTGATTACAAAATACCGATTAAGCCAAAAGTCACCGTGGCTGGGGATATCTTCCAACTTGGTTTAGGTCGTTTGATTCTGTTAAGAACAGAAGAACACGGTCAACCTGTGTTTCGATTGACTATAATGGCTGATACAGGTGGAGCATTTCATGACAACCTGTATCAACTGGATTGGCTGAGTGGCTATTATCGGGACTGGGATGATTATCACAGTAACAACCGACATATCAGCGACTATGCCGATGCTTGGTTACTTCTAAAACGCTAGTCATCTGACCGTCGTTAAGAGTTAAGCCTTAGCGACGGTATCCTCAAGCCTATTCAACAATTCAACAATCTGCGCTGATATTTCTGAAACGCGATCATAGCAGCGTTCAGCACCCTCATAGTCTTGCGCATCCTTGAATTTTATAGCTTCACGAACCATTGCATGAAGCTCTTCATGCGGCTTTTCAATTAACTTCAAATCATTTAGATGCCCGTACTTTTCAAGTCCTGAAGAGTAAAACCACTTACCAAAAGCACAGTCATGATGAGACACAGCCTCTTTTAGTGATAAGCTACTTTTTCCATCTAGAAAGGAACGCAATCTCGTTTTCCAAGCCAAATGTGCTGATTTCGCTGCACTCAAATCCACTCCCTTTACTAGGGTCTTGAAGTGAGATAGCTCATCATTTAGTTGCTGAATATGAGCACCGATCTGATTGGTTGCTGACACTGTTTGTTCAGCATAATTATTGGTACGACGAGCCTGATCGGCGACTTTATTAATATTAAGGTCCATATCTTGTGCCACCTGACTTTGTTCTTCTGCCGCTGTTGCTATTTGAGTGTTCATATCAGAAATAACACTGACAAAGTCAACTATTTTGACTAAAGATTGACCCGCTTGATCAGCGTTAACTACACAGCTAGACACCTCAGCTTGGCTTCGCTGTATCACTTCAACAGCCATCGCAGATTGTTTCAACAATTGGTCAATGATTACGGCTATATTTTCAGTTGACTCCTGAGTACGTTGAGCCAATGTTCTAACTTCATCAGCAACCACGGCAAAGCCTCGTCCTTGATCTCCTGCCCTAGCCGCTTCAATGGCCGCATTGAGTGCAAGTAGATTAGTTTGCTCTGCTATCGCATTGATTACGTCAACAATCTGGCTAACTTTTTTACTCCCTTCAGAAAGTTCGCTAATTGTTTGTCCAGACTCAGCAACACGATCTGCCACATTTCGAATACTTTCAATAGTATTGTTGATTAAAGTTTGTCCCTGTATAGCGGAATGACTAGCATCACTAGCAGAAACGGCAGCCTTATTTGCACTTTGAGCGACTTCTTGCACTGTCGCAGCCATCTCTGTAATAGCCGCCGCAAGCTGCTCAGTTTCATGCAATTGAATGGCGGTTCCCCGTTTGGTGTCATAGAGCGTGATGGATACTTGATCAGCACTGGTACTGACCCGACCTGAGGTCACGGTCACCTTATGTAGCAACTCCCCAACGCCCATGATTATTTTGTTATAAGCCGTATAATTTTGGCCTATCTCATTGTTAGGGTTATCCACCTCAATGGGGATAGAAAAATTACCCTCAGACAGAATCTGTAGATGATCTCGAAGGTTTTTTGATTTGACGCATCATCACTGTCATGCCGAACATTCGTCCAAACACTAAAAGTATCAATACCGTAATAGATGAGTAAATGGAGTATTCCAACCATTGCAACTGCTCTGGATTACGAGTAGCTAAAACCACGCACAACAGACTTGCACTTGTGAGTAAAAAACATCACCACATAAGAAAACAAAAAACTGTGCATCTAGCGAGCGCATACCAAAGGATGACAGAAGCTGCTCGATTAGCTTTCCCACACGGTAACGGAAGGAATGTTTACGATCGGTATACTTTAACATGGTGCATGACTCTTTTATGGAAACAAAGAGTCATATCTTAACCATGTAATCGCTAATATTTCAAAGACTAATTTAAACAAAAACACAAAAATATTATACAATTTTTCAATGCATTAGCTCATCAACCAAAATTAACAAGGTTTGAAGCAGCCAGCCTTACCTGATTACGACCACTTTCTTTGGCACGGTAAACCTCTTTATCCGCAGCCTTTAAAAGCTTTTCTGCATCCATGCCAGGCTGATAGGTTGCCACACCAATTGATAATGTGATCGGCTGCTTAGGAAGATTTAAAGGTGATGATTCGACCTCAGCTCTGATGCGTTCAGCCACCTGCATAGCCTCATCTGTGGCTGTATTCGGAAGCAAAACGACAAACTCCTCACCTCCATATCGCGCGCATAAATCCCCCTCTCGCAACTGGGATGATATGCGATTAGCGACATGCTGTAGGGCTTTATCACCTACATCATGACCGTGGTTATCATTAATCGCTTTAAAGAAATCAATATCCATCATCAAGAGACTAAAAACTGTTTTTCTACGCTCACCCTTTACAATAAGTTCAGCCAGCGCATTGTTTAAGGCGCGTCGATTCATCTTACCCGTGAGCGCATCTGTATTTGCCTGATGAGAAAGCGCCTCTAAGCTTTCTTGCAGCTGCCGATTTAAAGCGGAGTTTACCAACTCTAATCTAATCGCCTCTACAACACGTGCAGAAATCGGCCTTACTAAAAAACCTAT
>JAJOJN010000093.1 GCA_021208565.1 Nitrincola sp. | reverse complement strand
TTCTGAATTAAGATTGGAAATCTTTGTATCCTTCTGGATAGGTGATCTGGGTGGTGTACTCATGTTTATAGCGACGACGAGTCTGTTTCTTGATTTTTATGAAAAGGAAAATAAATACGATGATATTGTAATTATTCAGCCATTATAAGCCGATAACGTTTATTTAGTATGGTCAGCTTCGTTTACAAAGGGCAAAGGCTCACCATTAAACAAGGACGTCATTGCTTCAGATGCACTGATGTTTTGCTTGCGCGCCGTTGATAAATAACTGCGCAAACGACAGAAGGTTTGAGCGCCTTCTTCTGAACGGAAGCACCCTGATATTTTTTTCTGTACCTTGACCATTCGTATATCACGCTCACCCTGATTATTAGTAAAAGGTACCTGAGGGTTATCTAAAAACCTCAGCACATCATCCTCGAAGTCCCTGAGTCTTTCGAGTAAGTTTCTGGCTTTTGTTCGTTTGAGCCGCCCTCGCTTTCCATTCCGTTGTGCTTCATCGGGTGGCGGGCACTCTAGCTCAGCTTTCTTTAAACAGTCCCGATAGGCTTTTCGCCAACCGGCTGCCTGCTCGGGTGTTAGTGCTCCGCCGGCATTGATCATCGCTTCATTCATCGTGCACAGTAGTGACTGCATCCGTTCTGCCCAAAGATGTTTATCTTCTTCAACAACACGTTGAAGCTCGCGTATGTGATGCGCATTACACAGTGAGTGATTGCAATCGGTGTAACGATAATAGGTTTTCCAGTGATCATGGCAGAGCGTACCGGTAAAGTGGGGTAATATCCCGATGTCATCCATAGCCTGATGCCCTCTTTGCTTATGAGGTGCCAACCAGGTCAAGGTGTCATTCGATGCACAATGCAGCCAATACCGTTCGCCACCGATATTGATTTGGGTTTCGTCAGCATGAACCACGGGGGATTGAATCAACTGGCGTTTCACCCACGCTTCGAAGGGTGCCGCTTTGACAAAGGCTTCTTTATTGAAGTTAACCAACGAACCGACACTCAACGGGATATGAAGTTGATCTTCAAAATACTCACGCATTCGGTCATAGGGCAGTAACTGATAAACGGATAGGTAAACGGCATGTGCCTTGATCGCTGGACCATATTGAACAGATGATTTAACCCCTTCAGGGAAAGGAGCCACGATACGGTTACCCTGATCATCTATCAGTATTTCAGCACGATACTCTGTGACGAGACGACTGATATCGATATCAAATACCTGACGCTTTTCGAAGCCAGCGGGTTTAAACGTATGACCTCTGGGTAACGTGCGACGATCAACGGTGACCACTTTGATCTCATCGGGATCATCGCTAGGCACGAGTGTTGTGCCTATGCGTCCTTGTTGACCACCGGGTTTACGATCACTCTTAGCACGTGCTTTCTTTTTACGGTTAGGGTCTTGTGATGGTGGTTTACTACTGTTACGGCTATTGGCACTGACGCGACCCAGCAACATCGGAATGATCAACAAGAGCAGTTCGATGGCAGAGCGTAAAGATGGTGAAACGGATGTGTCCTGTTTCAGTTGCTGTCTGACATGATCGAGGGTAGCGTCGATATCGATATCACTGATCTTCACGAAATAGACCTGATTCCTGTTAATTGATGGCTTATTATCGCACATCTTTTTCAGGTCGAATTTTTCGCATTGTACTGCGTTATAAGCGGTTTTACGTGTTCAGGTTCGCCGGTGCTAAGGTAGCCATGGAACATACGAATAGCAGGCTTTCAGGGCGTTTCAGGTGTGAGTACAATCAATGCTAACAGACTGATTGAATTTTGGTTTTTTCAGCCCAAAACCCTGTCAAGCACTTTTTGAATTATTTTCAGGGTGAATGGTTACAACATGACTTTGATGCCTACAAAGCAGACAGTATTGAGTTGTTAATAGAACATTGGCTACCCTTGACCTATGCGCTTAATAGCTTAAACCGTAGCATGGGTCACGAACATGCTTATCCCTTTGTGATTTCACCTCAAGTCATCAAAAAACTCGACTTTATCCATCGTGTTGTTCATTCGTGAAGGAGGTTGATGATGCCAAAGACTACCCAAATATCGTCACCGCCTATTATGATCAATTGAATAATGGGTCTTTTGAAGTAAGTTTTTTTTATGGTCGCGCAAATATTGTGGATCGTGAATGATTAAGCCCATAATCTAGGTCAAACCTTGGCAGTTGACGTATTTTCGCAAATAACCCAATCCCACTGTATAATCCTTATCCTTGAAGAAATCTGTCGATTTGAGCGTTAATTATTAGAATGAACACACAAAAACCAGCCGAAAACACAGCAAAAACAAGCTCAAATGCAGACAACACGCGGGTTTCAAGGGCTAGACGGTTCTCAGTAGCCCCTATGATGGATTGGACAGATAGTCACTGCCGCTCCTTTCATCGTCTAATGTCGCACCATGCTCTTCTTTACACTGAAATGGTCACTACGGGCGCCTTAATTCATGGCCATCGTGAACGTTTTTTGCGCTATACGCCTGATGAACATCCGGTTGCTTTACAATTAGGCGGAAGTAATCCCGAAGAGTTAGCTTTATGTGCGCGCATGGCTGAAGATCATGGCTATGATGAAGTCAATTTGAACGTTGGCTGCCCCAGTGATCGTGTTCAGAACAATATGATTGGTGCATGTCTCATGGGGCATCCTCAGTTGGTTGCTGAGTGTTTAGCCAGCATGCAGAATGCGGTCTCTATTCCAGTGACGGTTAAACACCGCTTAGGTATTGACGATTTAGACAGTCAAGAATATCTGCTCAATTTCATCGATCAAGTACGTCAAAGTGGCTGTAAGACCTTTATAGTGCATGCTCGCAAAGCGATTTTGCAAGGTTTAAACCCAAAGCAGAATCGAGAAATTCCGCCACTTTGTTATGATCGAGTCTATGAGGTGAAACAGACGTTTCCAGAACTCGAGATCATTATCAACGGTGGTATCAAAACGCTGGAAGAA
The DNA here is from genome assembly GCA_021208565.1 of Nitrincola sp. GTDB lineage: Bacteria > Pseudomonadota > Gammaproteobacteria > Pseudomonadales > Balneatricaceae > Nitrincola. Next base: position 35,148 of record JAJOJN010000093.1, on the reverse strand, counting down.
TGCGATCAACATTTTCAACACTGCGACGGCGTCATGATCGGTCGGGAGGCTTATCAAAACCCCTACCCTTTGTTGAGCCAGGTCGATTCACGTTACTTTAATGACTCGCACCCTATCGCGACACGCGAAGCGATTGCGGAAGCCTTTATACCTTATATTGAATCACAGGTTGCACAGGGTGCGCCCTTGTATGCCATTACTAAACACCTTCTGGGTTTATTTCATGGTCAACGTGGCGGCAAACAATTTCGCCGCCACATCAGTGAGAATGGCCATAAAAAAACGGCTGGCCCAGAAGTATTTCAACAAGCACTTAACTTTGTTTTAGGAAAGGATTAAATGATGGATCAGTTAGAACAACTCAAGCAAATGACAAGCGTTGTTGCCGATACCGGTGATATTGACGCCATTGCCCGCTTTAAACCCGTAGATGCAACCACCAATCCATCGTTGATGCTGAAAGCGGCTCAAGACCCTAAATATGCACATTTACTTCAGCAGGCGAAACAGCAGGCCCAGTTGCTCGGCGGTAGCAATGCACAACAACTGCAAAACATGACAGATCAGTTGGCGGTGCTCGTGGGTAGTGAAATTAGCCAAATGATTCCTGGACGCATCTCTACTGAAGTGGATGCTCGCCTCTCTTTTGATACTCAGGCAACGCTGGCTAAAGCGCGTCAATTGATCGAAATGTATGCCAAACTAGGCGTGGGTCGTGAGCGTGTATTGATCAAAATTGCATCGACCTGGGAAGGTATCAAGGCGGCAGAGGTTCTAGAAAAGGAAGGTATTCAGTGTAACTTGACGTTACTTTTCGGTTTTAGCCAAGCCAAAGCCTGTGCTGATGCTGGAGTTTTCTTAATTTCACCCTTTGTCGGACGCATTTTAGATTGGTACAAAGCTAATCACCCCAATCAAGACTTTTCTGGTGATCAGGACCCTGGCGTTCAGTCAGTAAGTCGCATTTACCACTATTACAAAAGCCATGGTTACAACACCGTTGTGATGGGAGCAAGCTTTAGAAATATTGGTGAAATTCAAGCTTTGGCAGGATGTGACCGTTTAACGATCAGTCCAGCATTGATGCAAGAGCTGTCTGAATCGACAGAAGATTTATTGAGAAGACTGGATCCCGCATCGGCTAGCTCTAATGATTTAAGAGATCCTGTTGATGAAGTCGCTTTTCGTTGGCAAATGAACGAAGACGCCATGGCAACAGAAAAACTTGCCGAAGGCATCAGAAACTTTGCTGCAGACCAAGTTAAACTCGAAACGCTTCTCAGCCAGCTGTAATCAAAACTGGAATAGTTGCAGGGTGTTTTTACCCTGCAACTTAATCAATGAGACATTCTTAAGAGCAGTTTTCTAAGGTTTCAACTAGATCTTTGAAAGCACTTCGGTTGCTTTCATTTAAGTCAATCAGAACCTTGTGCGCTTGGATAATCCGCTTTCTCACATCATCTTCAGATTCAGCAACGAAAGGGACTTGTTTCAGGTCGGCCACACTCGTGGGTAAAAAATCCAAGAGTAAAAACACTTGATCAAACCCCATCGCAATCAAAATTTGCGTAATATCGGGGTTAGTTGAAACCAATGTTGGTTTTGGCATATCGCGTTCAGAGCACTTGATCGCTAATTTAGCCACCAAGCCTAAAGAAGTACTGTCGATATTGGTCGTTTCTGTCAGATCAACCAGTGTATCACTGATCATCTCTTTCGATAGGCAGTGCTCAAGATGCTTATCTATAGTCGAGCAGAGAGTCAGGCGAACCTCACCCACAAACTTAAGCACGTAATGCCCATCCTGACAGGCATAGTAAATTTCACCATCACTCATTGTCAGGCTCGGGATACTGTCATAATGGCCACATCATCTGGGTGCGTATCCGCACCAAATTCTAACTGAGCGGTAAGCTCAGCGGATGATATAAAGCCATTTTTCAATGTTCTCAACAACAGTGCTTCCTTTTCTGCTAGAGAAGGTTCTGTAATTGTTTCCAAAATCCCATCTGAAAACAGTGTTAATGTAAAACTTTCAGGCAGATCAATTTCTCGCTCTTCAAAAACAGGAGACTCGAACATACCCACTGGCATGCCCCGACCCTCTAAAAAATGCGCCTCACCCTTGGTACTCAAGATAGGCATCGGATGATGACCACCTACAGCATAGGTCAATTTTGACTCTTTTGCGTCTAACAAACCAATAAACATGGTCATATGTTTACCCATGCGAGTCAAAAGAATCTCTTTATTGATACGATGTAGTGTTGCCATGGGTGACAAAAGATCAAAACTGGAGTTACGCTTGTAGTTACGAAGTAAGCGACCCGTTAGATTCTTAAGTAGCACAGTGACTAAGGCTGAGGAAGCTCCATGCCCCGAAACATCAGCCAAATAAAATACAGATAAATCATCGTTCACTTGAATCGCATCTACAAAATCACCACTCAGTAACAGAGAGGGGGTTAAGGTGTATTCATACTTAACACCATTGATGATTTGTTCTTTTTCAGGAAGCAAGTTTTGCTGAACATGCTGCGCAGCATGATGATCAGCTCGCAACTCTTCAAGACTCCGCTCTAATGAATCACGCAATAGACTCGCGTCTTCAATATGCGCTGCGCGACGTATCTGACGCCCCATAGATTTTACAAATGCATTGGTATTTTCAAAAAGCTCGGATCGAAGAAAGACATCATCTGCTCCTGCTCTAAGAGCGATACGCATGGCGATCGAGCTGTCTTCAGAGATTAAGGCGACCACTGGCTTAGGACTGAGGTGTTTAGAGAAAAGCTTGAGGTCATCCAAAGGAATCAAATTTAGATCAAGAATAGCGACAGAAATAATCTGGCTTTCAAGGAGGTTTTTAGCTGATTCTGCATCACGAACCAAGAGGACCTTGATACTGGGTTCGTCACACATTTCACAGATTTCGAAGAGTCGATCAATCGTCTCAGTTGAGTTTGATACCACTAAAACATTTTTGAAAAACGCGGCTCATAAACCACTCAACCTACATTGCTTCGGATTCATGAGCCAACCTATTCGAAAAACAGTTATCAATAAAAATTAGAAATCTGTTTCATCAAAGGTAACGTTAATCTCACCATCATTGACGAGGAACTCTCGACGCTGAAGGTATGCATCGCGGATGAACACATAACGATCACCACTAATAATACGTTCGGCATCCATCAATTGAGAGCGCGTATCCACCACACGAAGAACACGTAAAGAAACGCGGGTAGTGTTATCGTCAACATAATAGAGTGGGTCTAAATACCAGTCAGGGACCATGCCCACAGTATCACGCACGGTACTTGGACCAAAAAGCGGTAACACCACATAAGGACCTGAAGACACACCCCAACGACCTAAGGTTTGCCCAAAATCTTCATTATTTTTGGCAATCCCCATAGGTGTTGCTACATCAATTAAACCACCGAGACCAAAAGTCGTGTTAAAGGTGATACGGGCAAAGTCCTCAAAGGCGTTGTGCACTTTACCCTGCAATAAATTATTTATTAGAGTGCGCACATCTTTTAAATTTTCGAAGAAATTGTTGACCCCAGTCTGAGCAATTTCAGGCGTTACATAGCGATAACCTTGTGTTACAGGTTTGAGAATCGCTCTATCTAACCCTTCATTGAAGTTAAAGACTGCACGGTTAAACCCTTCCCAAGGGTCTTGCTCATGCTGAGCATGGACAACAGTTGCCGACAGTGATAGTGCAATACCCGCAGTAATAACAATTTTTTTCAAGGAGTTAGACAGCATTTTATTTCCTTTCTTCTGCCAGAATGCGAAGTTAATTTAACCTATTGTAGTCATTGCCGCGCGCCGAATAAAGCCTATTCAGTTGATAAATGGTATTAATCACGGTTTCAACAAATCTTCCTTGAATGAGCGCTTGAATTTTTTTAGTTGAGCCTCACGTTTTAGCGCACTACTTCGGTCTGGATGATCTTCACTCCAAACCAACATGACAGGTCTGCGTGAACGGGTATAACGGGCTGCAAGACGATCTGATGTGTTGTGCTCCTTCACCCGCCGCTCTATATCCCTAGTAATCCCTGTATAAAGAGAGCCGTCTGCACAACGAAGCATATATACATACCAATGAGTCATCTGAGTAGAATGCCAGATGGTATGATTTTTTCAAGATGAAACGTCAACAGACATCCTGTCCAAACCAACTCAACTGTGATTGAAGCGCTACAACCTCACCCACGATAATGATCGCTGGGGCTTCTAATTGTGCGTGTTGCTGAAGTTCCACGATATTTCTGAGCGTTCCCTTAATCACGCGTTGCTGAGCAGATGTCCCCTGCGAAACAATCGCAATTAAGGTATCAGCCGGCTTGCCATGATCGAGCAATCCTTGCACTAATAGCTCGAGTGTATGTAATCCCATGTAAAACACGATCGTTTGATTGGGACTAATCATTTCGGAGAAGTTTAAATCTGTGGTGCGGTTTTTTAATTGTCCTGTCACAAACTTAACGGACTGAGCGTAATTTCGGTGTGTTAATGGAATACCGCCATAAGTTGAGCAGGCACTCGCGGCCGTAACACCAGGCACCACCTGAAATGGAATACCGGCTGCTTTAAGCTGCTCTAACTCTTCACCCCCTCGGCCAAAGATAAAAGGATCACCGCCTTTAAGACGTACCACCCGGCGCCCCGCTTTAGCGTGCTCAATTAGAAGCTGGTTAATATCATGTTGAGGCACAGCATGATTATCACGTTTTTTACCGACATAGATCATGTCGGCATCGCGACGACAGAGCTCTAGAATCTCGTCAGAGACTAATCGATCATAAAGCACAACATCCGCTTGTTGCATTAATCTAAGGGCTTTGAAGGTGAGTAGATCAGGATCTCCAGGGCCTGCCCCCACTAGGTAGACCTCGCCCGTTTGACTCTTAGCAGAACCCGCTTCAATCTGCTCAAGCAGTAACGCTTCTGCTTCTTGATCACGACCGGCAAACACCTTTTCAGCCACCTGGCCGTGGAGTACTTGCTCCCAAACAACTCGACGCTCATTTACAGAGGCAAATCGCGCTTTGACCTTATCTCTCAAGCGACCGACGAGTTCCCCCAAGCGACTAAAGCTGACAGGAATTTGACTTTCCAACTTAGATCGCAGGATGCGAGCAAGTACTGGTGACTGACCGCCCGAACTAATCCCTATCACAATAGGCGAGCGATCCACTATGGCCGGAAAAATAAAGGTGCACAAGGGAGGATTATCGACGACATTCACAGGGATATTAGCCGCTATCGCATCATGATAGACCTGTTCATTCAAGGAGTCGTTATCTGTCGCCGCCAGCGCAAGGGTTTTACCCAGAAGCAAATCTGACCGATAATCGCCAAGAATAGCCACCCCATGATGCAAGTCGAGCAACTGAGCCAATTCAGAGTCAATGGCATGGGCAACAACCGTTAAGCGGGCTCCCGCACGAGTTAATAAACGAGCCTTACGAAGCGCAACATCCCCGCCACCGACAAGTAGGATATGACGATCTTTTAAGTCGAAAAAAAGCGGCAGATATTCCATGAATAATCCAATTAACTTCAGCAACTAACGCATTAATTTAAAAGTAGAAAAGCCAAAACCAATCAGGACGTTTGACGTACCGGAATAGCTGATGAGGAGTGCAAGCCACACTCTCTAGCCTCTGGGTTTTCCCACCACCAACGACCTGCACGAACATCCTCACCGACACTAATCGCTCTCGTACAAGGAGCACAGCCTATGCTAGGGTAATGCTGATCATGCAAGGCGTTGTAAGGGACTTCAAAATGATGGATATACGCCCATACCTCTTTCAGCGTCCAATCCGCCAGCGGATTGAGTTTTTGTAAGCCATTTGCAGCATCCCATTCAGAAACAGCAACCGCATCTCTGGTAACGGATTGCTCTCTTCTTAGCCCCGTAATCCAAGCTCTGCGACCTGTTAATGCACGCTTTAAAGGTTCGAGTTTACGCACCGAACAACAGGCTTTTCTTAAAGATTGAGCTTGATAAAATCCGTTGATACCGTGATCACGCACATAGGCTTCAACCGCACTAGCCTGCGGATAATAGACTTCAATGTTAGCCTGAGGATAATGCTCACTCATTTTAGCTAAGAGAGAAAGCGTCTCTTCAGGCAATCTACCGGTGTCCAAAACAAATTGAGGAATGTTTGGAAAGTAGCGCGCCAGCAAATCAGCAAGCACCATATCCTCTGCCCCTAGGCTATTGGCCAACACTAGATTTTGCTCATAAGTGTTTAATGATTGAGTGAGCAGCTCTACAACTTGGGAAATTTTTTGTGTTAGGTTTTCAGACAGTTCATGATTCATAAGCGACTCAATTACACACCGACTTTCAGTTCTTGTGATTGACGATAAATGGGGCGCGGATCATCCGCTGCTCCCTGATAACGAACAGAAATTTCGTCGAAAGCCCCCAAAAGTGCTTCACTGGGCAGATCACCTGCAAAATCAAATGCATTAAACCCACAACGCTCTAAATAACCCAGTTGATCACGGGCAAACTGACCGATCGCTCTCAACTCACCTTGATAACCCAGTCGGCGTATTTGTCGAGCCAAACTAAATCCTCGACCATCCCTGAACACGGGGAAATCTATCGCAATTAATGACACCTTCGGCAACCAAGAAATCAAGCCATCAATATTAGAATCACTGTTAAGTTTAACGCCTATATTATTGATATTTAATAATTCAAACTCCGAAACCTGCGCTAATGGAAGCAAAACAAAATCTAGGCCTTGAATCGCGTCAGCCAACGCCTGACCCTCTTCTGGTTCTACTAATACCCAGTGGTTTTCAGCCACCTGACGATCAATGAGCAGCGGCATACACTTTCTCCTTAAAGGGTTCTAATCCCACACGACGAACAGTGTCCAAAAAGCGCTCTTCATCGGTACGTTGTTCAACATAGGTTTCAAGAATTTTGCGCAGTACACTGGGCACTTCATCGGCAGCGACCGACTTGCCCAAGACTTTGCCCAAGGACGCATCTTCTCGACCAGAACCACCCAGCGTTATCTGATACCAATCCTCGCCCTTTTTATCCACACCCAAAATTCCAATATGTCCAACATGATGGTGACCGCAAGCATTGATACAACCTGACATATTCAGTTGGATATCACCCAAATCATACAGGTAATCCAAGTTATCAAATTCTGCATTGATGGCATCGGCGATATTGAGTGTTTTAGCATTCGCCAAAGAGCAGAAATCAAACCCGGGGCAAACGATCATATCCGTGAGGGTGTTTATGTTCGCTCTAGCCAAGTTATGTTCCGAGAGTGTTTCCCAGACCTCATAAAGATCATCCTGCCTGACTTCGCCAAGCACGAGGTTCTGATCATGCGTTGAACGTATCTCTGAAAACTGTATCGATCCGCCAAGTCAGCGACTATATCCATTTGTAGATCGGTAATGTCACCTGGTGCGCCCAAATGCGGTTTTAGTGACACCACCACTGCTCTGTAACCAGGAACTTTATGATCTCGCGTATTGCGTTCAAACCAAACTTTAAAGTCTTGATTTTTTTTCTAAGTGCTGATGAAGCCTTGCCGAATCTGCAGGCAGGGTTTGATAGGAATGAGGAACAAAGAAACCTTTGACTCGATTAATCTCTTCTTGAGTAAGACGCAACTCCGACTCTCTCGTCAGCTCCCATTCCGCTTCGACCAGCTCGCGGAAAGCATCAATTCCCATGGCTTCAACGAGAATTTTTATACGTGCTTTGTACTTATTGTCACGACGCCCTTTCAGGTTATACACACGAAGAATAGCATCGAGATATGACAGTAGGTCCAGCGCTGGCAAGAAGTCACGAATCACTTTTCCTATTACAGGGGTTCGACCCAAGCCGCCACCCACCAGCACTTCAAATCCCAGCTCACCCTGGTCATTCACAACCAGATGTAAACCGATATCATGCACCTGGCTTGCAGCACGATCTTCTTTACTTCCGGTAACCGCAATTTTGAACTTGCGAGGAAGATAAGCAAACTCAGGATGAAGGGTCGACCACTGACGAATGATTTCGCACCATGGACGTGGATCTTCTATTTCATCCGCTGTAATACCTGCAAAATGATCGGTAGTGGTGTTACGAATGCAGTTACCTGATGTCTGGATAGCGTGCATCTGCACCTGTGCTAATTCAGCCAGAATATCAGGTACCTGCTCTAATTTCGGCCAGTTAAACTGAATATTGGTTCGAGTGGTAAAGTGTCCATAACCCTTATCGTAAGTCCTGGCAATCTGGGCTAACTTTCGCAATTGTACCGCCGACATCAGACCATAGGGTATCGCGACACGAAGCATCGGCGCTTGTCGCTGCATATAAAGGCCATTCATTAATCGTAGGGCCAGAAACTCATCGTCGGACAATTCGCCCGCTAAGAAACGGCGTGTTTGATCTCGAAATTGCTCAACTCGCTCATCCACAATCGTTTGATCGACTGTATTATATTGATACATCGCTTAAGTTTTCCTTTTTACCCTTGGCCCAGGATGTGTTGACACAGCTGGAGCATTGACAGTTTTGCGCAGTCTAACCGGAAATCAATATAACTTAAAATAATAATTATTAATTTTGATATTTTAAAATGGAATAACATACATCCTGTAGCCTTATCACTTACTCGACTCCTGCTCAACACCTGATCAGTGAGCAGCAAAAGAAACATTAATAACCAATAGATATATAAAAATTCATATTTATTCTTTTTTATTTTAAATAGAGTTAGTCATAATTCGCGCTTCGTACTCATTATGTATCCTAATGGAAGCGCAACATGACTAAGGCAATCACAGAACACCGACTGACTCATTTGAAGCAACTTGAAGCAGAAAGTATCCATATCATTCGCGAAGTTGCAGCTGAATTTGATAACCCTGTGATGCTTTACTCTATCGGCAAAGACTCCTCGGTGATGCTGCATCTCGCGCGCAAAGCTTTTTATCCAGGCACACCACCCTTTCCACTGTTGCATGTCGATACCACTTGGAAATTTCGCGAGATGATTCAATTTCGCGACAAGATGGCGCGCGAAGCTGGAATGGATCTGATCGTACATATCAATAGTGAAGGCGTGGCCATGGGCATCAATCCCTTCGATCATGGCTCTGCCAAACACACCGATGTGATGAAAACACAAGCACTCAAGCAAGCGTTGAATCAATACAAGTTTGATGCTGCTTTTGGCGGTGCACGTCGTGATGAAGAAAAGTCCCGTGCCAAAGAGCGGATCTTTTCTTTTCGCGATAAAAACCATCGCTGGGACCCCAAAAATCAACGTCCAGAACTCTGGAACATCTTTAATACCCGAGTAGACAAGGGAGAAAGTATTCGTGTTTTCCCACTGTCTAATTGGACAGAGTTAGATATTTGGCAATATATCTACCTCGAAAATATCGACATAGTGCCCCTCTACTATGCAGATGTAAGACCCGTCGTTGATCGCGATGGCATGCTGATCATGGTAGATGATGAACGTATGCCACTTCGCCCCGAAGAAACACCCGTCATGAAATCAGTCCGATTCCGTACACTCGGTTGTTACCCCTTAACCGGTGCCGTGGAGTCACAAGCAGATACTTTAGAAGAGATTATTCAGGAAATGCTGTTGGCAACCACTTCGGAACGACAAGGACGCGCCATTGACCATGACAGCTCAGGCTCGATGGAGCAGAAAAAGATTGAAGGCTACTTCTAAACACGATGTCACGACTGAATAAGAGATTTACACCATGAGCCACCAAAGCGAACTGATTGCAACGGATATAGCGGGTTATTTGCACCAACATGAAAACAAAGAACTGCTCAAATTATTAACTTGCGGCAGTGTGGATGATGGAAAGTCTACCTTGATTGGTCGATTGCTGCACGACTCCAAGATGATCTATGAAGATCAACTTGCGGCTATTACTAAAGACAGTAAAAAAGTCGGCACCACAGGTGATGCGGTTGACTTAGCCTTACTGGTCGATGGTCTTCAGGCCGAACGAGAGCAAGGCATCACCATCGACGTGGCTTACCGCTACTTTTCGACATCAAAGCGAAAATTTATCATTGCAGACACGCCAGGACATGAACAATACACCCGAAACATGGCTACAGGTGCCTCTACTTGTGATTTAGCGATCATCCTGATCGATGCGCGCCACGGTGTTCAGGTACAAACGCGTCGCCACAGTTTTATCGTGTCGTTACTGGGGATCAAGCACACCCTGGTCGCCATCAACAAAATGGATCTTGTCGATTTCAGCCAAGAACGCTTTGAGCAGATTAAAGCGGACTACCTCGCTTTTGCTGAATCACTAAATCTGCCCGACATACAGTTTGCGCCGATCTCCGCTCTAAACGGTGACAACGTGGTTAACTCATCCGAGCAGATGCCTTGGTACACTGGGTTACCTTTAATGGCTCAACTAGAATCGATTGAAATTGCCAAAAGATCTGAATGAAAACGAATTAAGATTGCCTGTTCAATATGTGAACAGACCTCATTTAAACTTTAGAGGCTACTCCGGAACCTTAGCGTCTGGAAAAGTGAGCGTTGGTGACACTGTGACTGTTTTGCCCTCTGGCAAACAAAGTCGCGTGAGTTCGATAGTGACCTGGGATGGCGAATTGCAGCAGGCGTTTGCCCCCATGGCAATCACGCTAACGCTAGAAGACGAATTAGACATTTCTCGTGGTGATCTTATCGTCCATAGCAACCAAGTCCCTCAAACTCAGCAATCCTTTTATGCCCATCTGGTTTGGATGGATGAGCAGCCGTTAAACCCATCACGAGAATATGAGGTGAAACTGGCAACCAGTCGACAACCCGGGCGAGTCAGTCGCATCCATCATCAAATCAATGTGAATACACTTGAGCAAATACCCAGCAGTCGTTTAGCGCTCAACGAGATAGGTTTTGTTGAGATTAGCTTACAACGCCCTGTGGTCGCGGATGATTACTCGACACATAAAACGACTGGGGCATTTATTCTAGTTGACCGCCTGACAAATCGAACTGTTGCTGCAGGCATGATTCGACAGCACAACCAAGAACAAATCGTTTCGACTTGGCATGAAGCACCTCTAATCACAAACGAGGACTGGCAACAAAGACTCGGACAAAAAGGGCAAATCGTTCAAGTGGTTGGCGGCAATCACGATCAGCGTGACCAATTACTCTTCAATCTTGAAAAAGCACTCTACCAGTCGGGCCATATTGCCTGGGTGATCAAACAGGAGGATTCCAGCAACCTCACCTCAACTGAAACACTACACTGGTTAGAAGACAAGGGTGTTGTGATCTTGACTGACAAAACGGCGACACTGGAGCACGCCATTTTGATCGACTTAGATCAGCATTCTTTCAAAGGGCAGAGTACACTGGATCACTTGATTAAGGTCGTCACGCAACAACTCAGCTCAAACCTACATTAGCAGGATCGAATTCATATTGAATAACCCTAGATAATTGATGGAAAAGCCTTTTTTAAGCGGTTAATCGTTGCAGTGTTGAGCCAGATCAACACTCAACGACTATACCCATGGGGTATGAATCCGTTAAACTACCCATAATTGAAAAATCAGTATATGAAAATCTCACTCAGCGTTTCAGGACTCACTGACGACACGAATGAATGAATTTCTTCTCATTTTGATCAGTACCGTTCTGGTCAATAACTTTGTTTTGGTTCAGTTTTTAGGACTGTGCCCCTTTATGGGCGTCTCTAATAAGCTGGAAACAGCCATGGGTATGTCACTTGCGACAACCTTTGTGTTAACGCTCGCTTCAGTTTGCAGCTATCTAGTTTATCGTTACTTACTGCTGCCTTTTGAGATTACTTGGCTGCGAACCATATCCTTTATCCTGGTGATTGCAGTTGTGGTTCAGTTCACTGAAATGGTGGTTCATAAAACCAGCCCTCTGCTGCATAAACTCTTGGGCATTTTTTTTACCCCTCATCACCACCAATTGTGCGGTATTAGGTGTTGCGCTACTCAATATTCAAAAACAGAATAGTTTTGTGGAATCCATTTTTTATGGATTTGGGGCAGCAGTGGGTTTTTCCATGGCATTGATTCTCTTCTCCGCTTTGCGAGAAAGAATTGCCGTCGCAGACGTGCCAGTGACTTTTCGTGGAGCCGCGATCGGTATGATCACAGCAGGTCTAATGTCACTTGCCTTCATGGGCTTTACTGGATTAGTCAGAGTCTAGGGTGATACAGACATGACAATCATTTTGACCGCCATCCTCATCCTATTATCCTTAGCCATCGTTTTTGGTGTTATTTTGGGGTTTGCGGCTATTCGCTTTAAGGTCGAGGGAGATCCTATTGTCGAGCAGATCGATAAGCTCTTGCCTCAAACACAATGCGGTCAATGTGGCTACCCAGGCTGCAAACCCTACGCAGAAGCCATTTCTAATGGTGATGCCATTAATAAGTGCCCTCCCGGTGGCCAGAGTACTATCGAAGCCTTAGCTGATCTTTTAGATCGTGAGGTGATCCCTCTGGACGCAGAACATGGCGAAGAAAAACCTAAAACCGTTGCCTATATTCGTGAAGACGAGTGCATAGGCTGCACCAAGTGCATTCAAGCCTGTCCTGTCGACGCTATTTTAGGTGCCGCTAAGCAGATGCACACCGTCATCGTCAGCGAATGCACAGGTTGTGACCTTTGTGTTGAACCCTGCCCCGTAGACTGTATCGATATGATTCCTGTACCTATTACTCCTAGCAACTGGAAATGGCCGGCTCCCGTATCCGATCCTAACCTAATCTGGACCGACCGTGGTCGAGGTCACTTGTTACAAGAAGGTGCAGAATGACGCGTATTTTCAGCTTTCATGGTGGCATTCATCCACCCGAAAATAAACGTCAATCCTTGGGTGCACCGATAAAACGAGCCCCACTTCCTGCGCGACTTATTTTGCCTTTACAGCAACACCTTGGTAAAGCCGCCACCCCTATGGTTGAAGTGGGTGAACGAGTGTTAAAGGGGCAGAAAATCGCCGAACCTACAGGCCATATCAGTGCAGCCATTCACGCACCCAGTTCGGGAAGAGTCACCTATATCGGCCTTCAACCCGTACCCCATGCCTCCGGATTAGAGTCCCCCTGCATCGTGATCGAAACCGATGGTATCGATGAATGGTATCAAAAAAATCCAATTGGGGATTTTCGTAAGGTTGATAAGCTAAAACTGATCCAGCATATCCGAGAATCCGGCATTGCAGGGTTAGGTGGAGCAGGCTTTCCAACGGATATCAAACTCAACCTCAGTAAAGATCATATTGTTAATACCCTGATCATCAATGCGGCAGAGTGCGAGCCCTATATCACGGCAGATGATGCCTTAATGCGCGAACGCCCCGATGAGGTAATTACCGGCATAGAGATTATCGCGCGCTTACTCGAGCCCAGCAAGGTACTGATTGGTATTGAAGATAACAAACCCAACGCGATTAAAGCGTTGCGTGACGTTATTCGAGAAAGGCAACTGCCTTTCGAATTGGTCGTCGTCCCTACCCGTTATCCATCAGGTGGTGAAAAACAACTGATTCAACTTCTCACAAGCATTGAGGTACCCAGTGGCTCCATTCCTGCGGATGTGGGTATTGTCTGCCAAAACGTGGGTACCGCTGCGGCCATTTATCGTGCAGTTGTATTGGGCGAGCCTTTAATATCCAGAATCGTGACCTTAACGGGTTTTGCGCTCGGACATCGACAAAACTACGAAGCCCTAATCGGCACACCCTTTTCAGTCTTGTTAGAAGCCGCCGAAGTCGATCGTACGAAAATGTTCCGCCTTGTCATGGGCGGTCCAATGATGGGCATTTCGATTGAGGATGATCGTATACCCGTTATTAAAACAACTAACTGTATTATCGCGGCCACCGAAGAAGAGATGCCCCCTGCGCCACCCGCACAACCTTGTATTCGTTGCGGAATGTGTGAACAGGTTTGCCCTGCATCACTACTGCCACAACAGCTTTATTGGTTTGCTAAAGGGCGAGAGTTCGAAAAAGCACGTCACCACAATCTTTTTTGACTGCATCGAATGCGGTGCTTGTGCTTACGTCTGCCCAAGTAATATTCCACTGGTACAGCATTATCGTTTCGCGAAATCCGAAATTCGAAATGAAGAGGCGGAACAACGCAAAGCTGCTCAGGCACGCGAGCGCTTCGAAGCGCGTCAAGCACGACTGGCGCGAGAGGAAGCCGAAAAGGAGCAGCGCCGAAAAGAACGTGCTGAAGCCGCTGCTCGTGAGCAAGCTCGGAAAAAAATTGAAGCCGAAACGCCAAGTTCCGATACACAGGACACTGAAGCCGAATTAAAGAAACTGAAATCGGCGGCTTCAATTGCCAGAACAAAACTGAAAAAAGCGATGGAAGCGTTAAAAAACGCTGAGGAAAAGGGATTGGACGGCGCTGAAAAATTAAAAGAGACAGTGGCTCAACTTGAAGAAAAAGCTGCAGCCGCCGAACAAGCTTGGCTTGCCGCATCAGGAGCTGAAAAGTAATGGCTTTAATTCACTTAAGCTCACCGCATGTTTCCAAAGCTAATGCGACCAACCGAGTCATGCGCTTGGTGCTACTCGCAACACTACCGGCTATTTTTGCACTGACACTGTTTTTCGGCTGGGGTAGTTTAATTCAACTCTTCATCGCCTCAACCAGTGCACTGATTTTTGAAGCCATCTGTTTACGTCTGCGCAAACGACCCGTCATGTTTTTTCTTCGTGACGGCAGTGCATTAGTGACAGCCTTTTTAATTGCGCTTGCTATTCCGCCCTTTGCGCCTTGGTGGGTCGTCGTTATTGGCACCTTTTCAGCGATTGTAGTCGCTAAACATCTATATGGCGGTCTAGGTAACAATCCATTTAATCCGGCAATGGTTGCCTATGCACTGTTATTAATCTCATTTCCGGTAGAGATGACCCAATGGAATGCTCCCTTTGTGTTGTTAGGCGATCATTGGCATCTGCTTGCCAGTTTTAAAGAGAGCTTGGTCATTATCTTTAGCGGTATTAACCATGGTTTGATTGACGCCTATACCGGTGCCACTCCCCTCGAAGTATTAAAGCATCGAAGTGGCATGACAACCGAGGAAGTCTGGCGAAATAATCCCGTGCTCAGCCAGGGAGTATTTGCCTGGTATGGTATCAGCGCGGCATGGTTGATGGGTGGTATTTTCCTCATCTACCGAAAAGTGTTTACTTGGCATGCTCCTTTTTCCATGCTGGTGACACTGTTCATTCTGTCCAGCTTGTTTTACGCCGGTGACGCTTCTAATTTTGCGGATCCCTTCGTGCATTTAGGAGTTGGCGCGACGATGATGTGTGCCTTTTTTCATTGCAACCGATCCCGTTTCAGGTGCTACCAGCAACCTAGGTAAAATTATTTTTGGTATGGGTGTGGGTGCATTAATTTACATTATCCGAACTTGGGGCAGTTATCCCGACGCAGCCGCCTTTGCTATTCTGCTGATGAATTTGGCGGCACCTTTTATTGATCATTACACGCAGCCACGAAGCTATGGACATAGCAGAGCTAACCGTGGTTTAGGTGGGGGTCAATAAAATGGACGGGCTTCTTCAAAGCATTCGTAAGAACACACTGGGCATCAGCCTTTTTGCGGCTGTCACTGCCGGTCTGATTGCTGCAACTCAAGTGATCACCTCGGCACGAATTAAAGAAAATCAGGAAGCACATCAAGCCAGAACACTCTATCAAATTCTGCCGCAAAGCTTAGATGCGAACCTCCATCAACAAACAATCAGGGTTCCTGCGCCCGAGCTGGGATTGCACGAACCCATTGAGATTTTTCAAGCGATTGTGGAGGATCAGGTTGAAGCCGTCATCATACCCGTTACGGCAAAAGAGGGTTATAGTGGTGATATTCATATGCTAGTAGGCATTTGGAGAGATGGACGCATTGCCGGTGTCCGTGTCGTGAGTCATCGTGAAACACCCGGACTCGGTGATAAGATTGACATCGAAAAATCTGATTGGATTCTGGATTTTGAGGGTATGTATTGGTTAGGTGAAGAAGATAAACGCTGGAATGTCCGTAAAGAGGGTGGTGAGTTTGATCAATTTACGGGAGCAACCATCACACCTCGTGCGGTTGTTCAACAGGTAGCAAACACTCTCCGATATTTTGAGCTGCGTAGGGATCAGATATTACGTCCCGCGATCGTCACTACAGAACCTAATCAAACTGAAATAACTGAGAGAGAAGAAGCTGATGAATCCTGAATTTCGCAAAATCAGTTTAGACGGTTTGTGGCACAACAACCCTGCCCTAGTGCAGTTACTAGGCTTATGCCCTCTCCTTGCGGTGACCGGTAGCGTTGTTAACGCGATCGGATTAGGTATTGCGACCACCGTGGTGTTGATAGGCTCAAATTTGACGGTATCACTGTTTCGACACCAAGTGCCCGAAGCGGTACGTTTGCCTATTTTCGTGATGATTATCGCCGCTTTTGTAACGGCGATCGAACTGCTGATGCAAGCCTACACTTATGAGCTATTCTTGATTTTAGGTATTTTTATCCCACTGATTGTCACTAACTGTGCCATCATGGGCCGTGCCGATGCGTTTGCATCACGCAACCCTGTTCCCGCCTCAGTATTAGATGGTTTGATGATGGGTGTTGGTTTTACATTGGTGCTGATTCTCCTCGGCGCCATGCGGGAAGCGCTAGGTGCTGGCACCCTCTTTAGCAATATGCATTTACTCTTTGGTGAAGGAGCACGTGCTTGGCAGATTACGCTCGTGGATGACTATCGAGGCTTCCTTTTTGCGGCTCTTCCTCCAGGCGCTTTCGTTGGTATGGGCCTACTGATTGCTGCAAAAAATATGATAGATGCTAAACTTAAAAGCCGTAAAGAAAAATCAACCATGCCATTAACTGACACTGTGACCAGTAAAAGAGTCAGAGTCACTGGCTAAAGCAGGATATTATGTATCGTTTTTTAAGTCTTTTTTGTATTCTTCTTCTAATCCTTATTTCGTTTAACACAACCGCGCTAGCCTCAACGGAGTCGCCTAGTTCCTCTCAAATTTTGGCTGATTTGTTAGAAAATCCAGAAACAAGAGAGCAACTTATTCGCGAACTTCGCGCAACAGTTGCACCGACAGAAGCAGATCAGGTCGACATTACCGATGGCTTAGTAGCGCAAATAGCGGGAGCCTCACAACAATTTGCACAACAGTTAACAGAGCAAATTGTTCATTCCGCTGAAGCGGTCACCTCACTTAGCCAAACTAATTGGCAGGAACTAACTCCATTTGCACTTGAGTTGTTTTACATCATTGCCGCCACACTGGGCGCTTTTTTTTGTACTCAGAAAAGTCGCGATTCCTGTGTTTCGCTTCACTGATCAACGTGCTTGTTCAGAGCCCGGTGCTGAAAAGCTGATATTGCGAGGGCTCTTAGTTGTTGCTGCTTTTGTTATCGACCTCCTCACCATTTTGTTAGCTTGGGTTGTCGGTTATGTGTTGCCCTCGTCTTTGTTGGCGATTTAGGCGAGATGCAAAAAACACAATCGATGTTTCTCAATGCATTTTTAGTCATTGAGATATTTAAGTCGCTCGTTCGACTGCTCTTCTCATCTCGTTACGAAAACCTTAGATTACTACCCTTCTGCGCCGAAACTGCCGAGTACTGGAATACATGGCTATCACGCATCAGTAGTTTTATCGGTTACGGCATGTTATTTGTTGTGCCTATGGTGGCAATGAACATTGCCTCGGCTTTAGGGCATTTTCTCAGCCTTATCATCATGTTGATTGCATTTATTTATGCCTTTACCATCATCATGCAGAATAAAAAGCGTGTGGCCCAGAATATCAGCCAACAAGCCGATGAAAATGACTTTGCCTTTACCACGGTGCTGCTGAATATGCTCTCGCGCAGCTGGCACTTAATCGCCATCGCCTACTTTGGTGCACTTTTACTGGTCACGGCGATTAGACCTGAAGACGCTTTACCCGTCATGATTCAAGCCAGTTTACAAACACTGGCGGCTATCTTGATTGGACTTTTCACTTCCGCCTTTCTTAGCCAATTAATCTCACGCCAATTGAAAATTTCAGATGATTTAAAACTGCGTTTTCCAGCATTGGAAAGTCGTTTAAATGAGTTTATTCCCACCACGTTAAAAGTGGCTCGTTTGACGATTATGGCTATCGTCTTTGCTTTCGTTTTGGATGCTTGGTCTTTATTCAACTTTACTGCTTGGGTAGGTTCCGAAACAGGCACTCGAATTCTAGGGTCACTGCTTTCAGTAGCGATTATCTTGCTGATTTCGAAATTACTCTGGATCGCTTTTGCCAGCTGGGTTGAACATCAACTCAACCCTTCGACAGGTAAAGGAGCCGCCTCCGCCCGTCAAGCAACGCTACTCAAACTGCTCAGTAACGCGGTAATGATTCTATTAATTGTATTTACGGTGATGATTTCTTTAGCGGAATTAGGCATTAACATAGGCCCACTCATCGCTGGTGCTGGTGTTGTCGGTTTAGCGATTGGCTTCGGTGCACAAACACTGGTTAAAGATGTCATCACAGGTGTTTTCCTGCAGATAGAAAATGCCATTAACACAGGCGATGTGGTGACCGCCTCAGGTATCACTGGCACAGCAGAAAATTTAACCATTCGATCCCTTGGTCTAAGAGACCGTTTTGGCACCTATCATCTTATCCCCTTCTCCTCAATTACAAGCGTCTCCAACTACATGCGTGGTTATGGCTATCATGTTGGAGAATATGGTGTAGCTTATCGAGAAGATACAGATGAGGTGATCGTTCATCTTCGTGCGGCGTTCGATGAACTAATGGCGGATCAAGAGCTCAGTGCGAATATCCTTGATGATCTAGAAGTACAAGGTGTAACAGAACTGGCGGATAACGCTGTTAATCTGCGTGTGCGAATCAAAACACTACCGGGGATGCAGTGGGCTGTTGGTCGAGCTTATAACCGTTTGGTGAAAAGACACTTTGATGCCGCAGGTATTGAGATACCTTTCCCGCACTTAACACTCTATTTCGGTCAAAATAAAGACGGTACAGCTCCACCTGCACCATTGAATTTGGTGAGCACACCCTCTTCTCGTCGAGCTGAGTTAGGACAGTCAAATCGACCCGATAGTGCTCGAACTAACGCAGAATCAGGCAATGATTTTGATGATATCAACTAGTCGCGAGACTAATTGACCGACATCAGGTGTAAACAATCCGTTATCACAATTGCATAACGGATTGTTTTTATTTAACCTCAACCCACTGCTTATCTATTACCTTTGGAGAGGTCAATCTGTGTCATCCCCTATTCCAGTTGTGATCTGCGATGACTCACTCATCGCGAGAAACCAAATGAGCCGAGCACTGGCAGACTGGAATGTCGATATCACTTTTGCGGAACACGGTCTCAAAGCGTTAGAAGCCGTTCGTGAAGGTAAGGGACATCTTCTGTTTCTAGATCTCACCATGCCTATCATGAACGGCTATGAAGTACTGGAACGTATTAAAAGAGATGACCTTCCATGCATCACGATTGTGGTGTCCGGCGATATTCAGACCAAAGCCAGAGAGAAGGTATTCGCTTTAGGTGCCATCGGCTTTATTGAAAAGCCTATTAATGCTGAAACCCTAAAAGAAGCCCTGCAAGCCTACGGACTCTTAACTGAGCTAGAACCACAACCAAATGTTCAGTCTTCCCAAGCAAGCCAAACGATCGGATTGCTAGAACACCTTCGCGAAACTGCCAATATCGCCATGGGTAAAACGGCGCAGCAACTTTCTGAGATGTTGAACCTCTTCATTCACCTTCCGGTTCCTAGAGTCGATTACTTAAGCTTTAGTGAACTCACCATGACGCTCAATCAAGCATCAGAAAACAAACCGGTAACCACTATTTCTCAAGGTTTCGTCGGTATCGGGGTGGCAGGTGAAGCACTATTACTTTTTCAAGAGTCCTCTATTCAAGATTTAGCCGAAGTATTGCATTACGAACATGACCTAAGTGATATGGCTGCGCGTGAAGTCTTAATGGATATTGCTAACGTATTAACGAGTGCCTTCTTTGCTAATCTCAGCCACTTGCTAAAACTATCCTTGAGCCGAGCCACTCCGAAAATTCTTGGACTTCATTGTGAGCCACCTAACCTAAAAGAAAGCCTACTCGCCAGTCAAAAGCTTCTCTGTATTGAAATTGATTATCGGTTTGGCGAAAAAAACACCCATTGTGATTTACTCGTGCTCTTTACTAACGACTCTTTACCTACACTGAAGAAACAGCTTGTGGAGGTTCAATGAGTCATCTTCTATCACCACTGAATCAACATCAACAGCTTTCACTACTTGAACATTTAGACGTTGGCATTGTTATTCTAGACACTCATTTTCAAGTGAGTTACTGGAATCAATTTATGTCCAACCACGCGGGTATTACCTTTGAACAAACGCTGAATAAACCTCTATTCAGTTTTTTTCCAGCACTGGACACACCTTGGTTCAGACGTAAAATCCAAACCACCTTATCACTACAAAACCCATCCTTTGTAACCTGGGAAGAACGTCCTTGGTTATTCCCTTTTAAGAGTTATCGCCCCTTTACTGGCACAGCACCCTTTATGTATCAAAACGTCACGTTGCTTCCAATTATTGATGGTGACAAACCATGCCAGCAACTGGCCATCATCATATACGATGTGACAGACGAAGCAGTCAGTAAACAGGCGCTCAAAACCGCTAATCAAGAGCTCAGTCAACTGAGTCGGACCGATCGACTCACTCAGCTCAATAACCGAGGCTATTGGGAACAATGTTTAGAGCTGGAGTTTGAACGCTTTGTTCGCACACAACATCCTACTAGTCTAATTATGTTAGATATTGATCACTTTAAGCAGGTCAATGATAGCTATGGCCATTTAGCTGGGGACGCTGTTTTGATCCAGCTGGCGAAAATCATCAAAACCATGATTCGCTCCACTGATATAGCAGGAAGATTTGGAGGTGAAGAGTTTGGCATTTTACTTCCCAACACCCCCGCAGCTAATGCAGAGATTTTAGCGGATCGTTTACGTTACAAAATTGAGACAACCCCAATTGTCTACGAAAAAGAAACCTTAATGGTAACAATCAGCCTAGGCATTGCCGCAGCGGATAGTCTTTATCTCACCTACCACCACTGGTTAGAAAAAGCAGACCAAGCACTCTACTTGGCTAAGCAGAGAGGCCGAAACCAGTTTGTTACACTCTAAATATCAGACGACTCGTTTTTAATTAATACCCTACTATGAATGCAGAGAAACGTTATCAAATTTTTGCTCGATTAAGAGCGCAAAATCCAGAGCCTAAAACGGAACTTGAATACTCCTCCCCCTTTGAACTTTTGATAGCTGTGATGCTATCTGCTCAAGCCACAGACGTCAGTGTTAATAAAGCCACCCGCCAGCTTTTTCCCATCGCCAACACACCTGCGGCGCTACTTAAATTAGGTGTTGAAGGGGTCAAACAGCATATCCGAACCATCGGTCTTTTTAATACGAAAGCTGAAAACGTAATTAAAACCTGTCAACTCATCCTCGATGAACACGATGGTGAGGTTCCTCGAACAAGAGAAGCTTTGGAAAAACTTCCCGGGGTTGGACGAAAAACAGCAAACGTTGTTCTCAATACTGCCTTTAGACAACCCGCCATGGCCGTAGACACTCATATCTTTCGAGTATCGAATCGAACAGGCATCGCTAAAGGAAAGAATGTGCTTGAAGTCGAAAAACGGCTGATGCGACTGGTACCAAAAGAATTTCTTCTGGATGCACATCATTGGCTCATCTTGCATGGTCGCTATGTCTGCATGGCCAGAAAACCTCGCTGCGGCTCTTGCCTGATTGAAGACCTGTGTGAATTTAAAGAAAAAATGGATTAGTTATTCACAGAAATGTTACTCACAAGATCTGTGGATAAAACTGTGATTAGTTTTTGGATCAATGGCCGAATTCAGCGTAGCACGTGGCTTTCAGCAAATTGAATCAAAAACGACCAAACAAAATAAAATCAATAAATTCAAATAGTTAAATAAGTCAATACTGTAACATAGCTGTTTGTATTGATCTTAATCAAAGAAATGATGTCAAGCACTTTAGTTGTGCAAAAGTTTTAAAAACAGGCTTGATTTTTACTTAAAATTCGCGCAGAAAGGCTTCAGGAAGGAGAATAAGATAACAATATCAGAAAGCAGAAACTGAACGGATTGATACTGGCTCAATCCGGTAATTCAATTTCAATATGGGAAGCGGGACGGCAACAGCAAGTCAAAATTTCATCTTCTTTCAAATCCACCAGAGCATCTTGCACCTGCTCCACCTCACCATCCAATAAACGGACCTTACAGGTTCCGCAATATCCACCACGACAATTGTAAGGCGCAGGTATCGATTGAGCTTCTAGTGAGTCTAATAAAGAGAACTCATACTGATAATAGAAGGTATGAAAATTGTTTACTTTGATTCGAGGTATACCCGACATAGTTATCCTTAAAGGTCGAAGCCATCAAAATCTTCTGTTTCAACATCATTGTCGATCTGGCCTACCAGGTAGGAACTAATCTCCGACTCCTGAGGCGCGACTTGGACGTTATCGCTGATCAGCCAAGCGTTCATCCAAGGTAATGGATTTTGTCTTGGAGGAAACATTTCATCTAATCCGAGCGCTTTCATTCTGACGTTAGTGATATATTCAACATAATCGCCCAAAATTCGAGCATTTAAGCCGATCATCGACCCTTGGCTAAAGAGATAAACCGCCCAATCTTTTTCTTGTTGCGCAGCCTCACGGAATATTTCAATCACATCCTCTCGGCACTCGACAGCGATCTGCTTAAAATCAGGATCGTCTTTGCCTGAAGCAAGAATATTCAGCATCTGCTGCGTTCCCGTCAGGTGTAACGCTTCATCACGCGCAATCAGTCGAATGATTTTGGCATTGCCTTCCATTATGGCGCGCTCTGCAAAGGCAAACGAGCAGGCAAAACTAACATAAAAACGTATCGCTTCCAGCACATTGACAGACACTAGCGTCAGATAGAGTTTTTTCTTCAAGTTATAGAGGCTAGCATCCAACTCTCGACCATCAACCAGCTTCTTGCCTGGACCATACAAGGAGTAGACCGTAACCAGTTCAATAAACTCATCGTACAAACGCGTAACCGCTTCTGCACGACGAACAATTTCCGGGTTAGTCACTATCTCATCAAACACTTTGGAAGGTTCTGTGATGATATTGCGAATGATATGGGTATAAGAGCGACTGTGAATCGTTTCGCTGAATGCCCAAGTCTCAAACCAGGTTTCCAATTCAGGCAAAGACACGACAGGCAAGAAGGCGATATTAGGAGAGCGCCCTTGTACCGAATCAAGCAGTGTCTGGTATTTAAGATTACTCAGAAATATATGCTTTTCATGCTCGGGCATGTCGGCAAAGTCTTTACGGTCTTTTGTCAGATCCACCTCTTCTGGACGCCAGAAGAAGGACAACTGCTTCTCAATCAGCTTTTCAAAAATCGGATATTTTTGACGATCATAACGCGCCACATTGACACTACGGCCAAAAAACATCGGTTCGCGAGTGGCATCATGATCACTGGTTGTAAACGTTGAATAAGACATAATTTGACTCTAATTCCTAATAATCCCTGAATACCTTAAAGCTTGCAGGCACCGCCTTCACAGCCACCATCATCTTGTTGATCTGTCGCACCATCACGAGTGTTATGGTAGTAAAGCGTTTTTAGACCATATTTGTAGGCCGTTAACAGATCCTTGAGCAATTGCTTCATAGGCACTTTATCGCCGGGGAAACGTGTAGGATCGTAGTTGGTATTCGCCGAAATAGCTTGGTCTACAAACTTCTGCATAATCCCCACTAACTGCAGGTAACCTTCGTTATTGGGAATATCCCAAAGTAATTCATACTGTTTACGCAGCTCCAAAAATTCTGGAACAACTTGTTTCATCACACCGTCTTTACTGGACTTGACCGAAACATAACCTCTTGGCGGTTCAATGCCGTTAGTCGAGTTCGTAATTTGTGACGAGGTTTCACAGGGCATTAATGCGGTCAGCGTCGAGTTACGCAAACCGAACTCACGAATATCTTCTCGTAGAGTTTCCCAGAAATAATGTAATGGCTCTTCACAGTAGTTATCGACATCACGCTTATAGGTATCAATCGGCAGTAAACCTTTAGCGTAAGTGGTTTCATGGAACTTAGGACAAGGTCCCAACTCCTTGGCCAATTGATTAGAGGCCTTGAGTAGATAGTACTGAATCGCTTCAAAGGTTCGGTGCACAAGACCATTGGCAGAACCATCAGAGTAACGCACACCGTTCTTCGCCAAATAATAAGCAAGGTTAGTCACGCCTACACCCAGTGTACGACGATTCATCGTTGCTTGCTGCGCTGCAGGAATTGGATAATCCTGATAATCGAGAAGGCTATCTAACGCACGTACAATTAATTCAGCCAAATCTTCTAGCTCGTCTAGAGACTGCAAAGCACCTAGGTTAAATGCCGATAAGGTACAGAGCGCAATTTCACCTTCAGGATCGTTAACATCATTCAGTGGCTTGGTGGGTAATGCTATCTCTAAACAAAGATTGGATTGACGAACTGGCGCCACTGCAGGATCAAAAGGACTGTGTGTATTACAGTGGTCAACGTTTTGGATATAGATTCGTCCAGTTTGCGCACGCTCCGCCGCTAAGATACCGAACAGTTCAACTGCTTTGATGCTTTGCTTACGAATATTTTCCTGCTGTTCATACATGACGTATAAACGCTCAAACTCATCTTGATCCGCAAAGAAGGCATCATAAAGGCCTGGCACTTCATGTGGACTAAAGAGCGTAATGTTTTCACCCTTGATCAAACGCTGATACATCAACTTGTTGATCTGTACACCATAATCAAGATGACGGACTCGGTTCTCATCCACACCGCGGTTGTTCTTCAGCACCAATAATGATTCAACTTCTAGATGCCAAATGGGATAGAAGAGTGTCGCAGCACCACCCCGAACACCACCTTGGGAACACGACTTAACCGCTGTTTGGAAGTGCTTATAAAAAGGAATACAGCCAGTGTGGAAGGCTTCGCCATTACGAATCGGGCTACCGAGAGCACGAATACGACCCGCGTTAATACCAATACCCGCGCGTTGAGAAACATACTTAACAATCGCGGCGGCTGTCGCATTAATTGAGTCCAGACTGTCATCAGATTCTATCAATACACAGGAGCTAAATTGGCGAGTCGGAGTACGAACGCCGGCCATAATAGGCGTGGGTAATGACAGCTTGAATAATGAGGTTGCGTCGTAAAAACGCTTCACAAACGACAGACGAGTGTCCTTGGGATAACTTGCGAAAAGGCAAGCAGAAACCAACATGTAAAGTAACTGGGGTGACTCATACACCTGTCCGGTGACACGGTTTTGCACCAGATATTTGCCTTCCAATTGCTTAACCGCAGCATAACTGAAATTCATATCGCGGCTATGGTCGATATAAGCATTCAGCTCATCAAACTCTCCTTTGCTATAATCCTCCAGCAAGTGCTGATCATAGCGTTTATCCGCTACCATGCGGGTAACGTGCTCGTAGAGGTCTGGCGCTTCAAAGCGTCCAAAAGCGCGCTTACGCAGGTGAAAAATGCCAGCCGAGCTGCCAAATATTGATAGTCAGGCGCCTCTTCTGAGATAAGATCGGCTGCCGACTTAATCAAGGTTTCATGAATATCTGATGTTTTGATACCTTCATAGAACTGTATATGCGCACTGAGTTCAACTTGGGAAACGGAAACGTTCTGTAGTCCCTCGGCTGCCCAATGATGACTCGGTGTATTTTCTCAAGATCTATGGGCTCTTGGCGTCCATTTCGTTTGGTTACCATCAGATTTTTCTGCATAACGCCGCTCTTCCGTTTATCAAAAATTCATGGGGTTACCGGCCAAAACAGCTGGTCAGATTTTAGCCTTAAAACACAACATATAGTGTGTGCGCTTCGAGATGACACCAAATATAGTTATTTTAAAAACAATTTCAACTCTTGATTTTGTTCTCTATGAGGTGTAGCAGGTGGCGTAACAAGGCTAGAGATCGCACCAAATCAGGCTTCTATCTCTTCAACTGCTTTTTCAGCCGAGAAAAATTGTTCTTGATATTTATTCATCCTAACAAGAACTAGGTGCAGTCAAGTTGATGTTGATCAGGTTAGCCTCTCAAAAAAAGAATATCTGTAGACTAGAACATTCAGTAGGCTTCATTAAGGTGCACAGGATGCACTAAATTAAACCACATTATACAAAAGTCTAAACCACATTTAAATTAATGTATTTCAATTAGTTAATAGCAATAAAACGCTTTTTTATAACCTTTCAAGATTCTCAACAACAACAAATTCTCCCAAATTAAGTGCATAAACAGTAAGATATGCCACATTTTTGTGCCTTTAGGTCTATTTTGAAGGAAAATATCATGCCATACGTTCATGACACCCTGCTCCGTCTGCAGAAAAGCAGCCCAGCCCAAACAGAGTTCTATCAGGCGGCTGAAGAAGTCCTTGATTCAATCCGCCCTCTACTCAGCAAGGACAAGCATTATCGTGAGCAAGGCATAATTGAGCGATTAGTGGAACCTGAGCGTCAGATTTTTTTCCGCATCGTATGGCATGACGATCAAGGCAAGGTTCAGGTTAACAAAGGCTATCGCGTTCAATTTAACTCCGCCCTTGGCCCATACAAAGGCGGGTTACGTTTTCATCACAGTGTAAACGCTGGCATCATTAAATTTCTGGGCTTTGAACAGATCTTTAAAAACGCGCTTACTGGTCTTGCGATTGGTGGTGGTAAAGGTGGTTCAGACTTTAACCCTAAAGGCCGCTCTGATATGGAGATCATGCGTTTCTGCCAAGCCTTTATGACAGAACTTCATCGCCACATTGGTGACACTATTGACGTTCCAGCCGGTGATATTGGCGTAGGCGCTCGTGAAATCGGATACATGTATGGCCAATATAAACGCCTAACTAGAAGCTATGAAGGCGTTCTAACGGGTAAAGGTTTAAACTGGGGTGGTTCGCTGGCTCGTAAAGAAGCCACAGGGTATGGTGCCGTTTACTTCGCTGAAAACATGCTTCAAGACCGTGGCGATTCGTTAAAGAACAAAGTCTGCCTAGTATCAGGTGCTGGAAACGTGGCGATTTATACCATCGAGAAGCTCTATGAACTGGGCGCTCTACCGGTCAGCTGCTCCGATTCACAAGGCACTATTTATCATGAGCAAGGTATTGATCTAGCACTACTAAAAGAACTTAAAGAAGTTCGTCGCGCTTCTCTAAAAGAGTATTTAGACACTCACCCCACAGCACGCTACATTCCATCTGAAGAGTATCCAACCGACGGTCATGCTGTTTGGCGCTTCCCTGCTCAAGCCGCTTTCCCAAGTGCCACTCAGAATGAGCTGACTGAAGCCGATGCGCGTGCACTCTTGGCCAATGGTGTTAAGTGCATCAGTGAGGGCGCCAACATGCCATCTACTGCAGCCGCTGTCGATCTTTTCTTGGAAGCGGGTATCTGCTACGGCCCAGGCAAAGCGGCTAATGCGGGTGGCGTAGCAACCAGTCAATTGGAAATGGCACAAAACGCCAGTATGACTCAGTGGACATTTGAAGAAGTCGACAACCGTTTGAAAGACATTATGCTGGGAATTTTCACTCGCAGCAGTGAAACCGCTAAAGAGTTCAATCAACCGACAAACTTAGTGCTTGGCGCTAATATCGCAGGCTTCCGTAAAGTGGCCGATGCGATGATTGATCAAGGTCTTGTGTAATCATTTTGCAGATTTGGGTCGCTAGCCAGTATTTTTGGCAAGCGACTCGCTCAGAGCAAAAAAAAAGCGCCTCTAAATATTAGGGCGCTTTTTTTATACTCAGTAGATCCACTTAGCTGTGGTTAGCCTGATCTCTCAGTACGAATTTCTGAATCTTACCTGTAGAAGTTTTTGGTAGATCGCAGAAGATAACCTTCTTAGGAATCTTAAAACGCGCCATATTATCGCGGCAGAACTGAATGATATCTTCCTCTGTGACGTCACCCTGAGCCGAGGCTTTGAGGGTCACAAATGCACAGGGCACCTCTCCCCATTTTTCATCATTCATAGCAACTACAGCGGCTTCATTGACGGCTGGGTGACGGTAAAGTACATCTTCCACCTCAATCGAAGAAATATTCTCACCACCTGAAATAATGATGTCTTTCGAACGATCTTTGATTTCGATGTAACCATCTGCATGCCATACCGCCAAGTCTCCAGAATGGAACCATCCACCGCGGAACGAAGCATCAGTGGTGGTAGGATTCTTAAGATATCCTTTCATCACCAAGTTACCACGCATAAAGATCTCACCCAGTGTTTTACCATCCTGAGCGACAGGCTCTAGCGTTTCCGGATTAGCAACCATCAAGCCTTCTAACATCGGTGCGCGAACACCTTGGCGAGATTTTAGACGTGCCTTTTCTTCAGGTGTTTTTTTCATCCCACTCGTCATGCCAAGCACAGACAACGCTCGGACCATAGGTTTCTGTTAGACCGTAAACGTGAGTCACTTTGAAGCCCATGCGCTCCATGCCTTCAATCACTGCGGCTGGGGGCGCAGCACCGGCGGTCATAACTTTCACTTCATGATCGATACCGGCTTTAAGCTCGTCATCAGCATTGTTCAACATATTAAGGACGATAGGCGCACCACAGAAGTGATTGACCTTCTCTTGCTTGATCAGGTTATAAATCATATCCGCACGAACATGACGCAAGCAGACACTCACACCCACCGATGCAGCAATCGCCCAAGGGAAACACCAGCCATTGCAATGGAACATGGGTAGTGTCCAGAGATAGACAGGGTGATGACCCATTCCCCAAGAAACAATATTACTCATCGCGTTCAGATAAGCACCACGATGATGATAGACCACGCCTTTCGGATCGCCAGTAGTACCGGAGGTATAGTTGAGCGTAATTGCATCCCACTCGTTTTCAGGGAGTTCCCATGCATAGTCAACGTCCCCTTCAGCAATGAAGGCTTCATAGTCCATTGTGCCGATTAACTCACCGCCTTCATAACTAGGATCGTCAATATCGATCACCAGAGGTTTGTGAGCCATCATACGTACTGCGCGTTGAATGACTTCAGAAAACTCACGGTCAACTATAACGACCTTGGCTTCGCCGTGTTGCAAAATAAAGGCGATGGCTTCTGCGTCTAGGCGAATGTTTAAGGCGTTTAACACGGCACCTGTAGCCGGCACACCAAAATGCGCTTCAAACACCTCTGGCAAGTTCGGCGCCATCACCGCTACGGTATCTCCCTTACCGATGCCGCGCTTCGTCAACGCACTGGCAAGCTGCTTACAACGGTTAAAAGTTTCTAACCAAGTGCGTCTAACGCCACCAGAGTGAACCACAGCGGTTCTGTTTGGATAGACGTCAGCTGCACGGGATATGAAGCTTAATGGACTGAGGGGTACATAGTTAGCTGCATTTTGATCTAAGCCCAAGGTATAGGGATTATGATTTGACGTTGTCATGTTATTCTCCAATATTGTCCCTGACATTTGCTGTAATAATACGTACTTTCCCTTATTTCACAAGCAGACTTAAGGCAAAGAAGACCCTTCGTGCAAGAAAAATAAGGAAAATAAATGCATGACTGATTTGCAACAAGAATTAACGCTTTGCCAGCAAGAGACTGATCGTTATCGCCTGTTGGCGGAACAATCAACTGATTTAATTTCTCGTCACAGCGCAACGCCCGACTGGGTTTTTATCGATGTTAACCCAGCCATAGAACCTTTACTAGGCTATCGAGCAGAAGAGATTATCGGCCAATCAGGCTACGCACTCTTTCACCCCGAAGATGCGGATAACTTAAAAAATCGATCAGACACGGTACGTTACCGTGACGGACTCTACACCAATGTTTATCGCTATCGTCATAAGGAAGGACACTACATTTGGTTTGAAACGACAAGTCGGACTATTAAAGATGAGCAAGGTGTTCCTGTTGAAGTCATCTGCGTTTCTCGCGATGTCACAGAGCGAGAAAAAGCACTTCAAGCCACACGCCGTCTCGCCAAGGTAGTTGAAGCCTCTTCCGATATGATTCTATTCTGCCAACATAAAGACTTAATGTTGACCTACTTGAATGAGTCTGCTCAGCGAACTCTCAGCAACCAACAGAGTTCTTCAACACTTCGATTACCACAGCTTTTTCAAGATAATCAGTTTCATGACTGGGTCATCCCTGCCCTGAATCAGGCCGCTAAAGAGGGCAACTGGCATGGTGCAATTACCATGAAGCTGCCTAATGAAAGTACACGTGTTGCCGAACTTCGAGAAATCATTGCACATAGGGACAGACATGACAAAAAACATGTGGACTATTACACACTGATCGGACGAGATGTCACCATTCGAAAACTGGCAGAGCAGCAGTATAAGCGACATCAAAATGAGATGGCACACATGTCTCGCCTTCTTTCAGTCGGTGAAATGGCTACCGAACTAGCTCATGAAATTAACCAACCCCTAGCAACCATACTCAACTACAGTAATGGAACCTTAAGACAGATTGAAGAGCAGCAAATCCATCAGGTATCTCAAACTCAACGCGCCTTTGAGTTGATTTCAAAACAGGCTCATCGAGCAGCCGAAATCATAAGACGTATCCGTCGATTCGTGCAAAGAACAGATGTGCAGTACACACCTTTTGATCTGAATGATTGCTGCAAAGAGGTAGTCACCTTTCTCAATCAGGATGCACGTGACCAACGCATTCAATTTGTATTTGACTTGGATAACACCTGCCCTATGCCCTCCGGAGATAGGGTGCAAATTGAACAAGTACTCTTGAATCTTCTGCGCAACTCAATCGAGGCTTACTCTACCTTCCCTTGCGAAACGCCCAGTATTCATATAAAAACCAAAGTTCAAGAGCAATGCGTACTGATTAGTGTAAGTGATCAAGCTGGCGGGATTAGACCAGAGATGATGAAAAAACTTTTTGACCCATTTACGACAAGCAAAGCCAATGGTCTAGGGATGGGACTTTCAATCTCTCGCTCATTAATTGAAAGCCACGGTGGGCAGTTATGGGCCGAGAGTGACGGAACACACTCCACGGTCTTCTATTTCAAATTACCCCTGAGACAAACATCATGAATAATAATAATCGTGTTTTCTTAGTCGATGATGACACAGACTTTAGAGAATCAATGCAATGGTTGCTAACCTCCGCAGGCTATGACGTCGTCAGCGCCAGTTCGGCGACAGAATTTATGGAGATTTATCAGGGCGAACAAGGTTGTTTATTACTAGATGTTCGAATGCCAGGCATCAATGGATTAGCCCTACAACAATTGCTGCAAGAAAAAAACGTTCAACTCCCGATCATTTTAATCAGTGGCCATGGTGATATCCCAATGGCCGTCAATGCGATCAAAGCCGGCGATTAGACTTTATTGAAAAGCCTTTTGACGATCGTCGTTTATTGGGCTTGGTTGCCAAAGCACTTGAGCTGGCTGAGTTGCGTTTTGAAGCATTTCGGGAACACCAAAAAATACAGTCACGTTACGCCACCCTCAGTCAACGTGAGCGTGAAGTTATGTCTTTGGTGATCGATGGGCTTGCCAATCGGGAGATTGCTGAAACCTTAGGCATCAGCCCAAAAAACAGTCGAAGTTCATCGGGCGCGAGTCATGTCTAAAATGCAAGCAGCAAGCCTTCCAGAGCTTGTCAACATGAACAACAAATTAAAACAATAAATCAATCAAGAGATCGCTAAACACAAGCATAAACCTGAAGTTTGATACAGGTCACTGGATTGACCTGTCATCTGACGGTAAAATAGCCCCTGTACAATAATTATAACGAATGACTCAGGATTGTTTTTGTATGGATAAAATACTCATCAGCGCTTGCTTATTGGGCGCGAATGTCCGTTATGACGGCAGGCATAACCTTATTGAACACCCCGCTTTACAGCATTGGAAACAGCAGGGTCGTCTAGTGATGGTCTGTCCCGAATCCCTTGGCGGCTTACCGACTCCTAGACCTCCGGCAGAAGTTCAATCTCGCTTTCCTATTTTTGTTTCGACACGAGATGGTGAAGATGTCACTGATCAGTTCCTCTCTGGCGCCGAAGCTGTGGTTAAAATAGCCAAACAGCACAATGTATGTTGTGCCATCATGAAGTCTCATAGCCCTTCCTGTGGTAACACTTTTACCTATGACGGCAGCTTTTCTGGCGTGCTGACCGAAGCCCCCGGTGTTGCAGCTGCCGAACTGATTCGTCACGGAATTCCAGTTTTTAATGAACATCAGATAGATCAACTGATTCGCTTTGTTGAAGCGCAGACAGAAGCAGCCTAAAATACGGGCACTATGATAAGTGCCCAATTTATCTCTTTATTATCTCTCTTTGACTACGGAATCGCTTTTTTATGCGCGCCAGCCAATACCTGATCTCCACTTTGAAAGAAACTCCGTCTGATGCCGAAGTAATCAGTCATCAACTGATGTTACGTGCGGGTATGATCCGCAAACTCGCGTCAGGTCTGTACACATGGTTACCCTTAGGCTTGCGCACACTTCGTAAGGTCGAACGTATTGTCCGTGAAGAGATGGATGCTACGGGTGCTCAGGAAGTGCTCATGCCCGCCGTCCAACCCGCTGAGTTATGGCAAGAATCTGGGCGCTGGGAAAAATACGGTCCTGAGCTCTTACGCATCAAAGATCGCC
This sequence comes from Nitrincola sp., assembly GCA_021208565.1. Taxonomy (GTDB): domain Bacteria; phylum Pseudomonadota; class Gammaproteobacteria; order Pseudomonadales; family Balneatricaceae; genus Nitrincola. Next base: position 2,241 of record JAJOJN010000093.1, on the reverse strand, counting down.
ATCATCGCGACTTCTGCGTTGGCCCAACGCACGAAGAAGTGATCACTGATATGATTCGTCGTGAAATTCGCAGCTACAAACAGCTACCGGCCAACTTCTATCAAATTCAAACCAAATTCCGTGACGAGATTCGTCCCCGTTTTGGCGTGATGCGTTCACGTGAATTTATCATGAAAGACGCTTATTCATTCCATACCAATCGAGAGTCTTTGCAACAGACCTATGATGCGATGTACAACGCTTACAGTCGAATCTTCGAGCGTTTAGGGTTGAACTTCCGTGCGGTACTGGCTGATAACGGCTCCATTGGCGGTAACTCATCACACGAATTCCACGTACTTGCCGACTCGGGCGAAGATGATATCGCTTTTTCAGATACCGGCAGCTATGCAGCCAATATTGAAAAAGCTGAAGCGCTTGCACCCGCAGTTGAACGCGCTGCACCTGCTGAAGAACTTCGCTTGGTAGATACTCCTGATACCAAAACGATTGCTGCCTTGGTTCAGGGTTTTAATCTACCGATCGAAAAAACCATTAAAACTTTGATCGTCGCGGCCAGCGATGAATGTGAAGCTGATTTTGTTGCGCTGCTCATTCGTGGTGATCATGAGCTCAACGAGATCAAAGCGGAAAAGCTTCCACAAGTAGCCAGCCCACTACGCATGGCAACGGAAGAGGAAATTCGTGCAGTGATTGGCGCTGGTCCTGGTTCCCTTGGACCTATCAATCTACCTATTCCTTGTATCATTGATCGCAGCGTTGCCGTGATGTCAGATTTTGGGGCTGGTGCTAACATCGAGGATAAACACTACTTTGGCATCAACTGGGAACGTGATTTGCCGACACCCGAGGTGGCGGATATTCGTAACGTGGTTGCCGGTGACCCGAGCCCCTGTGGTCAAGGTGTTTTGGAAATAAAACGCGGTATCGAAGTGGGTCATGTTTTCCAACTGGGCAATAGTTACTCAAGTGCTATGAGCGCTACTGTTCTGGATGAAAATGGTAAAGCAGTGGTCATGGAGATGGGCTGCTATGGTATCGGCGTCACGCGTGTCGTGGCCGCAGCCATTGAGCAAAATCATGATGAAAATGGCATTATCTGGTCTGAAGCACTAGCACCTTTTACCGTTGCACTCGTTCCCTTGAACTATGACAAATCCGAGCTAGTTCGTGAAAAAGCGGATGCGCTTTACTCACAATTAACAGCAGCTGGCGTGGAAGTGTTACTGGATGATCGAAAAGAACGTCCTGGCGTTAAGTTTGCCGACATGGAATTGATGGGCATTCCACATCGTGTAGTCATTTCTGAACGAGTTTGGGTGCGGGTACGCTAGAGTACAAACATCGTCGTGATGCAGAATCACGTGACATCTCAGCGGATGAAGTGATCGAATTTCTTAAGCAGCAGATGAATATTCAAGCATAGACAGCAAAAAAATACGACGCTAAAAAAATGGGGCGGATTTAACCGCCCCTTTTTTTGTTTTTCAGCGTAACAAGATTAATCCACAAATGCCCGTTCAATCACATACTGACCGAGAATACCCTTACGAGTCTCGTTAAACCCCCATCCATCGAGCAGCGCGGTTAAATCCTTTAACATCGCAGGACTACCGCAGAGCATAAAACGATCGTCATCTAAGTTAGGTCTCGGTAAACCAATATCATCAAACAAAGTGCCTTCATGCATTAGGTTAGTGATTCGTCCTTGATTGATATAAGACTCACGCGTCACCGTTGGATAGTAAATAAGTTGCTGGCTAACCATATCACCAAAAAACTCATTGTTAGGAAGCTCTTGCTGTATTTCGGATTGGTAAGCCAACTCCGAAACATAGCGAACACCATGAACCAGTATCACCTTGTCGTATTGACCATACACCTCAGGATCTTTAATGATACTCATAAACGGCGCTAACCCCGTACCCGTTGCCAACAAATAGAGATTTCTACCCGGTAACAAAAAATCGGTTAACAAGGTACCGGTTGGCTTATGACTAATATAAATCTGATCACCCGGCTGGATCTTCTGAAGCCGCGAGGTCAATGGACCGTCTTGCACCTTGATACTAAAAAATTCAAGATTCTCTTCATAATTGGCACTGGCAATGCTGTAGGCACGCAATAAGGGTCGCCCCTCAACTTCAAGGCCGATCATCGTAAAATGCCATTTTGATCGAAACCCTTGATCATCCGGGTGGTCTTAAAACTGAAATAAAGTATTACGTTACCTAAGTTGTC
>JAJOJN010000006.1 GCA_021208565.1 Nitrincola sp. | reverse complement strand
ACATCATGTGTGATCATGAATACGGTCTGATGAGTTGCTGAACATATTTTCAACAATTCGTCCTGGATAACGCCTCTTGTCAGCGCATCCAAAGCCCCAAACGGCTCATCCATTAGGAGCATTTTAGGCTCGACTGAAAACGCTCTGGCAATACCCACACGTTGTTTCATCCCTCCCGACAACTCGCTGGGCTTTTTGTGCTCGGCACCAGACAAACCCACCATGGCAATAAACTTACGGGCATGCTCGGACACCTCTTTACGCGACCATTTTGGGTAGCGTGAACGGACGGCAAAAGCGACGTTTTGCTCTACCGTTAGCCAAGGCATCAAGGCATGGCTTTGAAAAACCACCCCACGATCCAGACTCGGGCCAGAAATCTCTTTTCCAGCCATCAACACAACACCATCGGTTGCTTCTTCAAGACCTGCAATCACATTAAGAATGGTACTTTTACCACATCCCGAGTGGCCGATGATGGCAATAAACTCACCCTTATCAATGGAAAAATTCACATTTTCAAAGACCTCAGGTAAATCATCGCGATATTTCTTAGATAAGCCTTCCACCTTGATAAAGGCCTTATGGGTGGCTGTTTGCGTATTACTCTGCATAAGTCACCTTCTTCTGTAGGGTTGCGAACATTAAATCTAATAACATGCCGATCACACCGATCATCAGCACTGCAAAAATTACATTTCCTAAGGAAAGATTGTTCCATTCGTTCCATACGAAGTAGCCTATGCCCGTACCACCGACCAGCATTTCTGCCGCCACGATGACAAGCCACGCAATACCCATTGAGATACGCATACCAGTGATAATCGCTGCGCAGCGGCAGGTAGTACCACTAAAAAGGCTTTACGCATCGGACTCACTTCAAGGGTTCGAGCCACGTTTAACCAATCTTTCCTGACGGCGGCAACGCCGAAGACTGTATTGATCAACATGGCCAAATGGAGCAAATAAAGATCACAAAGATTGCGGAGGTCGTTGAATCTTTAATTGTGTAAAGGGCTATAGGCATCCAAGCCAAAGGAGATATGGGTTTAAGCACCTGAATATACGGATTAAGTGCTTGATACAGCAAAGGTGACATACCAATCACAAAGCCCAAAGGAACCGCAACCGCAAAGGCGATCAGATATCCCAAGCCCACTCGTCCCAGTGAATGCGCTAATTGAATACCAATACCCTTATCATTGGGCCCACGATCATAAAAAGGATCGCTGAGCTGATTCCAGGCCAGGATGGCAAAATCCTTGGGTGCTGGGAAACCATCTGTACGACTACCGCCTGTTTCAGGTGACAGCCCCATCAATAAGGCATATTCCTCATCCATGCCAGCGGATGAAATCTCTTGAGTATTGGTTTGCACCGAAATTTGCCAGACAAACAACAACACCAAAAAGATCAGGATGGATAGGATGGCCGCTTTGAGTCTTAAAGACTGAATCATCACCAAACCCTCCCTATGAGCTTCGCTTGATGGCAAAACTATTTAAATAGCCTTGAGGATCAGCAGGATCAAACTCTTTGCCCATAATAGTAAAAGATGGGTAGCCAGAAGTCGGTTCCGCATGGGCATCTTCCATTTCCAATTCCGCCATGTGACGACGTGCATCCGTCATTAAGAACACCTGTTCGGCCATGGCGTTAAAGTCCATCTCTTCTTTGATATAGTCCCAGCGCTTCATTTGGGTCATCATCCAGGTCGCCATGGAATACCAAGGCATTGGATCAAAGCCAGCGCGACGAGGCTCATTGATAACATTGCCTAAACCATCAGCAAAACGACCCGTCAGCGCCTGACGTATGACGATTTCGGGCTGATTCAGATAATTTGGCGTAGAGATCGCTGCGGCTATTTCTGGTAGATTTTCAGGAACACTGGCCGCCGAGGCTGCATTCAGGATGGCACGATATAGTGCTGCAAACGTGTTGGGATTTTCTTTGATGAAGGCTTCAGAAGTACCAAAAGAGCAGCAAGGGTGACCATCCCAAAGATCTTTAGAAAGCACATGTAGAAAACCAATGTTGTCATACACCGCTCGCTGGTTGAATGGCTCAGGACCGAAGAAGCCATCAATATTACCCGCACGCAGGTTAGCGATCATTTCAGCTGGAGGTGTGACACGCAGTTGCACATCACGATCTGGATCTAAACCATGCTCGGCAAGGTAGTAGCGTAACAAAAAGTTATGCATTGAGTATTCGAATGGAATGGCAAATCTAAAGCCCTTCCAGTTTTTAGGATCACGGTTATCCTTGTGCTTGGATGCAAGCGTAATGGCTTGGCCATTAATATTTTGAATGGTGGCAACACGCATAGGCTGTGCGCTCGATCCTAACCCCATCGAGATAGCCAGTGGCATGGGAGCCAAGAAGTGAGATGCATCCAGCTCGCCATTGAGCATCTGATCACGTACCAATGCCCATCCAGCGGTCTTTTGCAAACTGACTTCCAACCCCTGTTCAGCATAAAAACCCATTGGATCTGCCATAATCAGCGGGGTCGCACAATTGATCGGAATAAAGCCTATTCTTAACTGTTTCTTTTCTAGGGGACCTTTTGCTTCTGCTGCCATGGCATGCAAACTGTCAAAAGGTAAAATACTTGAGATAGCGGCCATCGCGGTACCTGCACCCACGGCTCTTAGGAATCGACGACGGGTCGCATCTTCAGGAAACAATGCCTTAACTACGGCTGCCTCCATAAAGTCTTTTGATAGGGTTTCCGCATCACGTGCACGGAGCATTCTTGCCTTTTCGGCTTCCTGATCGTGCTCGTGTTGGCTGGCATGTTGACCGCAAGAGCATGCAGCGAGATGAGAATGCTCAGAATAAGGACGAAAGATGTTATCGTTACTCATAGTTGTGTACCTCGATTAATTAAAACCTGTTTAAATGCGCTAGGAATCACGCCAACATTTAGACGACTACTCAATTCACCCTCTTGGTACTGTTCCAGAACAAGGCAATCATCTGAGCTATAAAGTGTCTTCCAATCATTATTTGCAAGCGGTGTGCCATGGAGCTCTATCGGAAGCACCTTGCTTTTAAGCCGGATAACGGGAGGTGTATGGGCATAGCCTGATTTTGTTAATCCGGTTATCTGCTTTGCAATAACCGATGCCTGTTTGATTATGGGTTCAATAAAACGGCATGGGTGACCGTTCAGGCTGATACAGTCTCCCAACGCATAGATATATTCATTGCTTGTTTTCAAGGTGTTAGGATCAACACGGATACCTTGATCAAAATCGATGCCTGCTTGAGATGCCAAACGACCATCCGTTTCAAGCCCTGTGGCGACAATCAAGTGATCAACTTCAATTTCACCCAATGAGCTGAGTAATATTTTCTTTTTTTGCGAGTGTGTTTCTTCGACACTGATGATCTCTTGTAAGCCTAAAAAGGAGATATTAACGCCCTGTAAACGCGCTAAATATCGTTGTGCGGCATCATCAGGTAATAAACTGCACAAAGGTAGGGCATCACGGCTGATTAAGGTAACTTCATGACCTGCTTTCATCAGATCTTCAGCCAGTTCACATCCAATCATACCGCTACCTAAAATGGCGACTCGTTGACTGGATTGTTGCAATTTGCTCTGTAACGCACTCCAACTATCCAGATGATTAACTCGCCAAGCGAATGCTTTCGGAATATGCGATGGAACACTAGCCTTAGCGCCTTGAGCAATGATGAGATAGCGGTAACTCATTTCACCGCGGGTCGTTCTCAAACAACGACGCTCAACATCAATGGAGACAACAAATGTGTGATTGAGCAATTGAACACCTAAGCGTTCCGCTTTACTCACCCCAGATTCTTGAACTAATTGATCACGACTTTTCTGTTTACTCAGTGCGATGGATAACTCTGGCTTATGATAGAGGTCTGCAGAACAGGCACTAATCAAAGTAACCGGTAGATTGGGGTCTGCTTTCTTTAACTCATCCACCACTGACCAGCCAGCGATGCCAGCACCGATAACGACAATGCTTTCTAACGAATTTACTTGCACTCCACCCTGACAAGCTGGCATTGGCTCAGCCGCTAGCAGCTCGAAGTCTTCCTTAGTGACACCGCACAACGGGCATTCCCAATCATCGGGTATATCTTCAAAACGTGTTCCAGGTGCCAGCCCACTATCGGGATCACCTAACTTTTCGTCATATATAAGCCCACAGGCTCGACAGAGGTATTTTTTCCAATCTTGCTCCTCACTCATGCTGGCATCTCCTCTTTCATTAGGCGATTCATTTCCCAACGTAAGTGCTTGATGGCCGGTGTAACGATTGCAACAAAATGCGCTTCTCGAATTAAACGCTGTGCCCCTGAGGTCATCAAATAGCCTTTGGCTCCTTGATGTAACAAAGCCGACTGGGATGCTTTTAATGAAAGCTCGGCACCTGCAGCTCTCGCATCTAAGACGCTGAGAATAAAATCAGGATCGGTTTCATAGGGCGTTTTCGCCAACAGCATCACTTTTTGCGCTAAGGCATCTAATTCTGCTTGAATGGCATCAGGACGATCATGAAGAAATTGGTTTACATGCCCCAAACTCACGTCAGCGGCTCTCATAGAATCAATACTGGCTTGCGTTATCCCTGTCGCAATCCCTGCTTGCAGTAAAATGAACGCCCCTTTGATCTTTGCGATAAAGGGTCTGGCTGGATCTGCAATCATGAGATCTTCGCTGACAAAATACTTGTCTAGACGAATACTCCAAGTGCTAGAGCCCTCCATTCCTGAAAAAATCGGACAGGCTTTTAATTCAACCTCAGGTGTAATATCTAATAGAAAGATAATTTCATGAGACATACTGCCATCAGCCGCTTCAACGCTGGCCATCGCACCACAATATTGCCCTTGTTGAATATGACTCACCCAAGGCAAGGTACCTGACACCTCATACCCACCTTTAACCTTTTTAGCTTTCAAAAGAAATCGCTCAATTTCCGACAAACTTTTCATCGGATTAGAAAGTGCGGTACCACCGAAGGTTACAGCCTCAGCATGACCCTCTAACCGAGCCATGAGTGCGGGGTTTCCAGATTGCTCTATATACAGTCCACAGACATCCTGACACCACGTCAGGAAGCCAGTGGTGCCGCAGGATCGACTAATCTCATGCATCGACTGCAAGGCAATATCAAAGCGCTGTCCATAACGATTCAAGTGTGCCGAAAATGCACCGACCTCACCCAACTTTGACATCACATCCAAAGGGTAATAACCCTTGGTATCTACCTGTGTAGCAATAGGAGATAAACAGGTTTGACTGACGTGAGCAACCTCACCCACTACCTTATTAGGGTCAAACGCTTGGTGTGTTGATACTACTCTTGCAAGACCATTCATATTGTCTCTCCTGATTTAATTGATCAATTAGCTTTCTAAAGAGATGCTAAATGGAATGGGGTTACGCATAGAGTTAGCCACTGGCGAGAAATAGTTAGCACGCTCAACAATTTCAGCCATCACTTCTGGGCTGGCATCGCCTTCTAAAACCACCTTCACGCGGATATCTTGAAAACCCATTTCTTCGGGTAATTTTTCTGCACCGCCAGCTCCCCATGCAGCGGGATTACCAATATCGGCTTCTAAAAACAGCTCTAATCGACTCAGGTTAACCTGCTTCCAAGTGGCAACAGCGGTAATACCAACCGCTAAACAACCCCCTAAGGCTGACAAAACGATTTCGCCCGGTGCAGGAGCGGTATCTTCACCAAAAAGGTGTAAAGGCTCATCAACCACGACTTCATGCTTACCCACATAAGAAAGGGTTCTGAATTGACCTTCACGAACGGTGTGAACTTTATTCGTCGTACCCGCTTGTGGGTTGTTACGCCCTTTCTCAGCAAACGCAAGCAGGCCATCACGGTCGATTGGACGCAGGTAGGTAGAAACGGTTTTAGATGCAGTAGCAGTGGTCATAAAAAGTGTCCTCTAGACAAATGATAAATTCACTAAATACTAGAGCAATGACCGTGCCAAAGATAAAAAAGGGTATTTTTATTGATATAGATCAATAATTTGAAAGGATATTATTGACGAGATAACCAAACAACCAATACAACAAAGATTTACAAATTCATACAATTTGTCGAACTTTGTAATATTTTGTCAGCTACTGACATGCATCTAGAATGGTCATTCTTGAGTGGTTGATAACTTTGCTAACCGATAGGAAAATTGCCTGGCACTCATGCCTAATTGCTTTGCAGCTCTGGTTTTATTACCACCAGCTAATTGCAATGCTTGATGCAGCGTTTCTAACGAGTGAGACTGGACTAGCATATAAGGGCGAACCGAATCAGCGTCTTGCGGCTGATGACCTGAGAAGGCTAACGAAGCGGCTGAAGCAACGCTTTCACCCATAGCCACCGAATTAGATGAGTTTGGCACAGCTAGATCCGAATGATGAGGTAGAAACTTTTCAACATCCATTTCATCAATCGCGGGCTTAGGGCTTAATAGAACCATGCGCTCTATCAAGTTACCTAACTCACGAATATTACCCGGCCAATGATGCGATTGAAGCCTCAGCATCGCTTGATCGGTTAAAAACACATTGCGCTGATTCGCCTGATTGAATTTATTAAGGAAGTGAAGTGCCAAGGCTGGAATATCATCGCTTCGCTGCTGTAACGAAGGCAGTTTAATCGGAATGACATTCAATCGATAAAACAGATCCTGACGAAACCGTCCCTGTTGAACCTCATACACTAAATTGCGATTAGTAGCCGCCACTAAACGTACATCAACATTGCGCTCGGATTTTGCACCCAATCGCGTGATCGTCCCTTCTTGCAAGGTTCGCAATAGTTTGGCCTGCAAATCCAGTGGCAACTCACCTATCTCATCCAGAAAAATAGTACCTTGATCCGCCTGTTCAAACCAACCAGCTCGGTCTGTTTGCGCACCGGTAAAGGCTCCACGTTCATAACCAAACAATTCGGACTCGAACAACCCCGCCGGAATCGCCGAACAGTTTACACGAATGAAGGGTTTTTGATTTCGCGGACTGGCTAAATGCAAAGCTCTGGCAAACAACTCTTTACCCGTACCCGACTCTCCCAATAAAAGAACACTGGCCGTCGAATCAGAGACTCGCTCCAGCTCACCTATCGCTCTGAGTAATTGACTGGAATGACCAATAATGCCATATCGACTTGCCTTGACGTCCAATGCATGGGTGAGCATTTTATTATGCTGCTCCAGCGCCTGAGTTTTATGATGAACATAATCTTGCAGATGCAGCATCTGGCCAATTAAGGTTGCTAAAATTCGTAAAATACTGAGATCATCACTTAAGGACCTAGCTCGCATACGAATCCGATGACAAGCCAATACGCCCGTCACCTTATTACCAATGAATATCGGCAAAGCAATAAAAGAGACAGAACCTTTTGGCAAGTCCTCCCGCTTAACCATTTTTCCAAGAAAAAGAGAGTCTTTGTCGATATCTTGGACGATCATCACCTGCCCTCTGGCAAGCACATGACCCGTCACCCCTTCATCAAGCTGATAACAACCTCGACTCACTTCCGCACGTGTCAGACCATAAGAACAACATACCTTACCCTGCAAGCCAGAGTCATCCAGCAAGACTATACGTCCACGGTTCAACCCGAGTAATTCAGACAGCAGATGCAGCATTTCCGACATCACAGGTAGCGGATCAATCTGCTTACTTGCAAGCGTCATCACTTGTTGCAACAACAGCATCTCTTGTGAACGCCAAAAGGCTGCATTTTCTGTAGTCGATTGTTGTGACATACAAACCCTACAACAGAGCTTTACGTGCTAATGAATTTGAACTTATTAAAGCATAACACCAATAAAGATAAGCTGGCCCATTTATACCAAGATATTCATCTGAATTAACTTTCATCTTCATTGACACGAACAAAATGAAAATAGTTAAACTTCTGCAACATCCCAGCCGGTGTTAGGTGCTCTTCTGATCGTTTCGAGACTAGTTTAAATCCCGCGCCTAACTCCCTTTCAAGTTTCACAGCATCGTATTGAACGATGGGCAAACCGCTACATTTCTCAGGACCTCCAATCGCGAAAGATGCAATAATCAGATATCCTCCAATCTCCAGTGCATTTTTTAGCACCTGAATATAACGCCTACGATCTTCATCTTCAGTTAAAAAATGAAACACTGCACGATCATGCCACAAGGCAAACTTTTTATCGGCTGAAAAAGTGGTTACATCTGAAACAACCCAGCTAACTCTATCTGCCTTTAATCCAAGCCTGTTGCGTGATGAAGCCAATGCCGCTTCAGAAATATCTAGCACCGTCAGATCTGTGTAATCTTGATCAATCATTCGATCCACTAGCACTGACGCGCCGCCACCGACAT
>JAJOJN010000030.1 GCA_021208565.1 Nitrincola sp. | reverse complement strand
CCTTTATAAGCTTTTTTATTGATGACCTCCTCTTCGTGACTACCCTGCTTATCCCTGCTAAATAACAAATTAAAAGGTGGACAAATATTTTTTGCCTCCCCTGAAATACTATAATCTTCAACACAGGCTTTTGTGCCAAGACACGGAAGCTCAAGTCCTTTCAGAATCTTTCCTGCCTCTCGCAGCCTCTGCACTACCGGCCATTTCAAATCTCTTGCAATACCGTTCAATAGCTTGCTATCAAGTCGTTGCAAGGTTTCAAAATCAAACATTGGCTCTAACAGTTCAGCCAAATGATCCGCCGAGAAGTTTTTACCATACTTCAGCGAAACCACATCACTTTGTTTTACACGTTCTTCCTCACTGGGTTTAAAGTTCGCTCTATTAAGATGGTAAGTGAAGATGGATTCGCTCTTACCCGGCAATAAGTCCGACGCTGATTTGTCTTTACGTAACTGAATATATTCTGCCACACCAGTGGGTTTACCATTTTCAGTGTAGCGGTGTCGAACACGCTTAATATGGGTTCAACCACTCTGGTCGCTTATTAATCACCCACTGTAAGTTAATACCATTTCTCGGGAATATTTTGTGCTTAATAAATAAGCTTAAAATCACCTTACCACTCGGCAATATCTCAGGTTCAACGCGAATTGACTTAAAGAGTTCTAGATATTCTGATCTAGCCTGAATACGTTCAGATGGATTCGTTTCGACTAACTCAGTTTGACCACTTCGGGTTCGTTCCAATTGATATTGATATGAACCATTCTGGTTTTTGCTTGTTTGAGAAAAGTGAGACAGTCCAGCTTCAACATCTTGCTTGACAAGTCTTTGAATTACATGACGATGCTTATCAATGGTTGCATCAAGTTGAATACTTTCTTCAGCTTTCAAGCGTCCTTTAACGCCATAATTATCGAAACTTAGCTGTGTTAAAGGCTTTATGCTCACAAGCTTGTAATCACCTAAATCGGTTAGCAAAGACCAAGCATTGCAAGACCTGACAGAAGTGACAACTTTTCGCGTTTGTTGAATCGCCGCAACATCATCCTCAAAGCCCTCTTCTATGATAACTTGATACGTGAAGGCATCAATTTGATCAACCAAACGATCCAGCGTCATTGCTAAAATGCCAATCTTGCCAATCGAATGCATAAACAAGCTCCCTGTATTCTGTGAAAAGTTGTATATTCTTTAAGCCATGACAGTTTGCAGTAGTTGAATTCCTTTCACCATACTGAATGGATTTACAATCTGTCTTAATTTCAAGCAGATAAAGGGATGATAATGGACGATATTCAGGATAACTCATTAAGTTGGGAGCGCATTGCCCAGTTTCATTTAATGGAAGTGGTTGCGCTTTGGGAAGGTAGATTAACCAGCAACCACCTCCAAAAATGCATTTTCTATTGGCCGTAGTAAAGCGTCAAAGATCATGAATAGCTATGTGCAACTTACCAAAAACAACCTAATCCAATGCACGCAACAGAAAGGATATATACCCAGCGATACTTTTACACCGAAATACAGCCTTGGCGAAGTTCACGAATACCTAACGTTACTGCACAGTGGATCGCTGCTGAATACACAGGTATTTGGATTAACCGCTGGGGATGCACCCATCGACATTGTGCAACCGCTTACCCGTCCAGTGAGTCCCAATGTGGTTAGGGTGATTCTCACGGCCATCCGTGACCGAAAAAGAATCATCGTTAACTATCGCAGCTTAGATAATCCCGAGGTACAGAGCGAATGATCGCCCCACACTCTTTGGTGTTTGCTGATGGTCGCTGGCATATCAGAGCATTTTGCGAGAACAGCCGTAAATTTAAAGACTTTGTGCTACACCGTTTTGCGACAGAACCGGAAATAGATGACCATCTTGATCAAATAGAACAGGCATCACCGAAAAATGATCACGAATGGAATACAGAGCTAGAAATGGTAGTTATTCCCAACCCTGCTCTATCCCCCGAGCAACAACAGCTCGTTGCTGATGATTACGATATGGGGCCAAATAAATATCTAAAAATTCGTGTTAAAGCATCACTGTTGAAATATATGATGGTTTCTTTGCATATAGTGGATGAAGAGCAAACCCAATCCAAACCTAACGCACATCAGCTTAGTTTGGCAAATAGGGAGGTGTTAAAGGATTATATTTTCTCACCTGAGAGCATTATGGTGTGGTAGCTTCTACCGCTATTGCATCGCATGCTGTGGCTATGGTGAATCGAATCGCAGCAGGGTTAAATGCGCAGGGGCTTAGAGCCGGTCCTGTCTGCTTGGTTAGCCAAGGACGACATCAACATCAACTAAATACCACACAACGAAATTTTATACTGCCTAATACAACTTCTTAAGAAGCTCCAACAGTTGCTCACGCAACTGCAATAGATCAGCTATAGACGCTTTGGCCTGCTCATCTCGGCCTAGCAGTTTCTGATCGATCATGCCTGTTGCTAGGTGTTTAACCTGATAATGTATTCTTTCTACTTCATCAACGACCTCCTGATCGTAGGATAAGGTTCTAGCTATCTCCGATATCCAGCGACTAAAGCGGAAGGTTCTTTCATCCTGATCAGGAATACGATTGCCAGATCCATTGACAAAACTGACTGTCGTACTTATCCACGAATGATGATCAACGGCAGCGTAAAGTGCAGGTAGTCTTTCTCTCGATGAGGGTTGTATGCCCTTCCACACAAGCGGCGCATCCCACGTTGAAGCCCAGTGTTGAAAGTCTTGAGCTGGCATCGGTCGAGCAATAGCATATCCTTGTGCCCATTCACATCCCAAGCGCAATAGCATTTCTCCATGTTCGAGGGTTTCAACACCTTCAGCAATGGTTTTACGTCTGAACGCCGCCGCTAAGCCTAAAACCCCCTCTAAAATGGCAAGATCATCGGGATCTTCCAGCATGTCACGTACAAAGGTTTGATCCACTTTGAGTAAATTAGCAGGTAGCTGTTTAAGGTATAGTAATGATGAATATCCCGTACCAAAATCATCAAGTGCAAACCCAACTCCCATTTCCTGACAGGCACGAATGACCTGAGAAACGCCACCTATATCTTCAAGCGCCCCGGTTTCGAGTACTTCAAGTTCCAAGCTGCCGGGCTTTACTTTAGGATGTGAGTTGAGCAATGCGCGCAGATGACTAACGAAATCAGGGTGTTGAAGTTGTAATGCATCCACGTTCACGCTCACTGCGAAGGAAAGCCCCATGCTGTTCCATGTTTCGATTTGTGCCAAGGCGGTATCGATAACCCATTCACCAATATCAATTACCAGCTTATTTTCTTCTATCAAGGGTAAAAAAGCCGCTGGAGGTAATATGCCTTTCTCAGGATGCTGCCAACGTATCAAGGCTTCGGCACCAATAATCTGACCTGTTCGCATATTCACTTTAGGTTGGTAGTGGAGCACAAATTCATTTCGTGACAAGGCCAATCGAATCTGTTCAATGGCCTCATGGCGATCACGAAGTCTCCGATCATGCTCATCATCAAAAATATGATAACGATTTTTTCCAGTCTGTTTTGCTTGGTACATCGCTTGGTCAGCTTGTCTGAACAATTGATCCGCGTCTGTGACTTCACTCTGTGGGTAGAATGTTACCCCCATACTAGCAGTCAGCTGTAATACGGCGTCATCGACGGTAGCGGGTAAAGAAACCTCTTCTAAAAGACGCTTTAGAACTGGAAAGCAAAACTCTTTGTTCGGCAGGTCGACCAAGATAGCGACAAACTCATCCCCTCCTAAGCGACCAAGCGTATCACTCTGGCGCAACACGGATTTCATGACAGTCGCCTGCTTCATCAATAAACGATCCCCTAGTTTATGGCCATGAACATCATTTATGGCTTTAAATCCATCCAAATCAAGATAAGCAATAGCAATCAGTTGTCCACGACGATTAGCTTGCTTCATAGCAAGGGTCAAGCGATCGAGCAAGAGGATGCGATTAGGTAGCCCCGTCAACATGTCATAATGAGCCACATGTTCTAGCTGGTCTTGGTATTGTTTAATAGCGGAAATATCATAGCAAAAGCCGATGAAGCCCAGAAACTCTCCTTTACTGTCAAAGCGAGGAGAAGCATCGGTCCTTACCCATCTGTAATTATCCTCAACATGCCTCATCCTGTATTCCAATGAAAAATGGGTGCGCGATTTGAATGCAGCTTCGTAAGCCAGACGACATCGCTTAGCATCATCGGGATGAATGTTTTCTGTAAGACCATACCCCAGTTCGTCTTCTAACTTGCGACCCGTAAACCTTAGCCAGGGTTGATTGACATAGTCACATTGCCCATTCGTTCCGGTAGTCCAGATAAGAGCACTACCCCCGTTAGCCAAGGTACGATAATGCAACTCTTGCTCTCTAAGTTCCATTCGTGCCTGATCCAGGCGGTGTAATAAGTTATTAAAACCGCTGATCAAACGCCCCACTTCATCCTGTTTAACTACAGGCAAGGGGGTAAACAAATCATCCGTTGGCTGTTTCATGTCCGATAACTTTTCGGTTGTCTGTAACATTGGCGCAAATTGTCGGTTCAATATGCGCCTGACTAACAAGGCTACGAGTAAACCAAATAAAATACTCACGATACCCGCCGAGATAAGTACCTGAGTTTGCATAGCGTAAATGGGGGCAAAAGTTTCTTTCGTTGGAACACTCCCAACCAAAAACCAACCCGCGTAACGAATCTGTTTACTGGCAGATAGTTCTTCCACACCCTGTTCATTCACTGAAATACCAAAGCCTTCATAACCAGCCACAAAACGATCATGCATTTGATTTACGCCGGGTAGAGCTAAAGGTGCTATCAAGCGCGTATTTTCAAACACCCGAATACTCATGCTTTGCTGTGGCGATATCAGCAAGAAACTTCCTGTCTCACCAAGACTACTGCGGATAACCGTGTCAAAGAAATTATCCAGTTGAAGATCAACAACACCAACCAGGGCACCAAGAATTTCCCCTCTCTCGCTTTTAATCGGGGCCGCCATCGCAATAATTGGGGCTTCTTGTTCGCGTTCCACTATGGCCCTACCAACCGAAGTTCTACCCTCTCTCAGTGCTATGGCCATATAATCAAGATCAGCATAGTCGCCCGTAAACGGGATTGGAGAAGGCGCGACCTGTGCAATTAAACCACCTGTTCTACCATGTATTCTAAGACCACCACTAAACAAGGCTTGCAAAGCTGTATCTTGCTGAATCTTTGAAGGTAGTTTAGATAGATCTGTGATAAATAATGGCGCAAGGGTGTCCGCAACCTGATCCAAAACCTCAAGACGAAAACGTAACTCGCTATCAAGTTGCGCGGCCACAGTTGACACTGTTGAAAACTGTTGAGCGCCCAAAAGATCAATCATGTTCTGTTGTAAACGATGGGTGGCATACAGCGTGATTGACCAAATGCCCAATAGAAAAACGATCAGTGCAAGCAATGTTAGACGATTCGTTAAGGATAGTGCGAAGCGCGCACCTAAGGACATGGAGAAACTCCCGCTGATGCGTCATGACTCACGTTGTTTGTTGCACTTCGAAAAATTCTAAAGACAGGTTTGGGTTGACGCATTTCTGCAAGTTTGGCTTGAGTTTCTAACCAAAGCCCTTCACCCACTCGAGATGCAATCGTTGCATGCACTTCACACAATCGCTCCTGCATGCGAAGGTGTTCAGCAGCAGGAAGCTCATTCACCTGCATGCCTTTATTTCGAAGTGCAGCCATCGCTTTTTGCGACTCGTCGCGAGCATGATTACGTTGAAACCCTCTACTGGCTTTAGCGGCTTCCATTAGAATACTTTTCTGTTCATCTGAAAGATCATCCCACCACTGTTTACTTGCTAACATCACCCAGGGGCTATACACATGATTAGTAACAGATAGATAGCGTTGAAGTTCAAAAAACTTACTCGAAAGAATGGTAGAAAAAGGATTTTCTTGTCCGTCGACCGTATGACTTTCAAGCGCAAAGAAAAGCTCAGAAAAAGGTAAAGGCACCGCATCCACCCCTAAAAGACTAAAGCTTTCGAGAAAAATATCATTCTGCATGACACGAAGTTTCAGACCATCAAAATCTTCCAAGGTACGGATTGGGCGCTTTGCATTGGTTAAGTTTCTGAAACCATTTTCCCAATACACAAGCCCCACCAAGCCTCCGTTTTCAAGCGAATCGAGCACTTGCTGTCCGATAGGACCATCAAGAATCTCATCGGCCTCTGCCGAATTAGTAAACAGAAATGGTGCATCCCAAAGTGCCATCTGATCACTAATGTCCACTAATGTTGCTGTCGAGCCAACCATCATCTCTTGAGTTCCGCGGATGAGCGCTTGTTGCATTTGAATATCAGGTCCGAGCGCTGCATCTCCTATGGTGCGAACCAGCATTTTACCGTTCGAACGTCTCGCGACTTCGTCAGCAAAAAAACGAACAGCTGGCCTTGATGAGACTGCTCATTCAAGCCATAGCCCAACCGAATAATCAGAGGTTTCTCATCGATTGCATAAGCTGTAGATGATATAACCATGAGAAGAAACAATAGCATCAGTCTATTCACTCTTTCTCCTCTCACAGATAATAAGTCTCAGGTATATCATTGAAATCACTCGTATACAATCGCTTCTGATGCTCAGTGATTAATAAAACTCAACTTTAAGCTTGGCATAATCAAAACTTCTTATTATGCTAAAGCAATAATAGTAGTACCTCTCATTAAAGCTCAAATTAGCAACGGATGCCTATGGTCGTTACTACTTTTTCTCTGAAAGCGCCCACTTTATTTCAAATATTTTTATTTAAACATTTGCTTTTATTCAGTTTTTTATCTTTTGGCTTTAGCACAGATAATACTAACTTTACTCCAACTCCAGACAAACCTAGCATTTCCATTGGTGTCTTGACTGAAAGTGAGCCCTACTCATGGATTGAAAATGGTTAGATGATGGGTTTTTCGATTGATGTTTTAGAGGAGATTTGGCAGTCATAGCGGACTGACGTTTGAGTATAGACCGGGCAGTTGGTCAGAAATCTTCCCTGCCTTTCTGCGTGGAGATATTGATGCTATAGATCAGATCTCTTACCAACCAGAAAGAGCAGAAGTTATTTTGTTTACGCTCCCCTATCACTTTCGAAACCAAGTGGTCATGCATAACACAGCAAGTCCTCTTTCAAATGTGCAGTCGATAGAGGAGTTAAAACCATACCGTGTTGGTATTGTTCGAGATGTTTATTTACTAGAACATTTGAATGAGCATCACTTGAATGTGATTCAATATGATGCACTTCCTAATCTGATTCAAGCACTCGCATTTGGCTGGGTTGACGCTATTATAGGTCCGGAACTGTCTCTGAAGTTTTTTGCACGCAAAGCCAACTTTAGTCATTTAAGTGTCTTTGGCACAATCCCTCTTGATGGAGCCGAATATGAAGACTTTCGAATAGGCGTCCTCAAACATAATGAAACACTATACCGGCAACTTGCAGAGGGTTTACAAGCCATCCCATCTAAACGTCTAGAACAGATGCTTGCTGTTTGGCAGGATTATGGCACTCAACATATCAACAATTCGAGTCAGTTTCGACTAACAGAGCAACAAACCTCCTATGTCAGAAGATTGGGGCCTCTTAGGGTTGGCCTGATGCGGGAATATGCACCCTTTAGCTTTGAAGAAAATGGTCATCTACAGGGCTTAACTGTCGATATCCTTTCACGCATACAAGATAAAACAGGTTTACAAGTTATCCCCATTACTGATCGCTGGTCTGTTTTATTCGACCTGTTTCAACGTGGTGAGATTGATATTATTACCAATATTTCATATCGACCCGCTAGAGAGGACTTTACCCGATTCACGTCACCCTACTACGTTATTCCTAACGTAGCTTTTACGAGAAGCAGCACTTTTCAACTTAACAGCATTGATGATCTTGCTGAAAAGCGAATCGCCATAGGATCTGGGATTTTTTATGAGGACCTTCTTCGTCAACGTTTTTGGTGATAATGTCATCGGTTTCTCTTCATTGGACTCAATGTTTATAGCACTTACTGAAGGTAGTATTGATCTTGTCGTTACGGCTTTACCGAATGGAAATCATTGGGTGAGAGAACTGGGTCTAACGGACATTCGTATCGCGGGTGAGTTTGTGATAGACGAAGTTGTCGGAGAAGATCTTAGGTTTGGTGTTCGTCCTGCACTTGAGCCTCTTGCGGAAATTATCGACTTAGCACTTGAGGCAATATCTACCACTGGAACGACGTGTCATTGAGAATAGATGGTTCAGGTGCTAATATGACACGGGATACAGAGAACGGCATTGCGTGAAAGTTTATTGAACAAATCAGAGATTAGCCTTTTTAGAAAAACGTGACAATAAACGTAAACGGTTTGACGTCAATCCCAACTGGATGACCAATCGAGGAGATCAATCAGCAAAAAAATTACTGGCTGTCATCTGATTT
>JAJOJN010000021.1 GCA_021208565.1 Nitrincola sp. | reverse complement strand
CTGTCATCTATAAATTGTGTCCGGTTGTATGCTCTGCCGTGAACGTCTTTCACTGCGTGCGCTAGCTGGAGCTCCACTATTTCAACCCGTGCTCTAAGTGCTTCATCCATTAGAGTCCTGAAGGTAGCGCGAAACCCGTGCGCGCAATGCTCTGCCGATTGAATACCCAGTTTTTCTAAGTGCTAATACTGTGGTGTTTTCGCTTATCGGTACGGTGGGCTTATTTGGGCTCTGGAAAATATACTTCTGGTGTCCGGTGATCTGGTGGAGCTCTTCCAGTATCTCTAGTGACTGGCGCGCTAACGGTACAATGTGAGGCTGATTTGTTTTACTGGCGATTAGCTCGAGGCGTTTATCTTCCCAGTTCACTTGTTGCCACTCTAAAACCTGAGCTCTCCTTGTCTGAGTAGCCATAGCGCTGAACATTTTAAGGCACATTCAACAACAACGCTTCCTCTTTCCCTGTAGTTGCTAATGAGCATCATTAAACGGCCTAGTTCGCTAGGTGTGGTTATTGCGGCTCTGTGTGTTTCCTTTGGTGTTTTGAGTACGCCTTTAGCTAGAGGTAAAACAGGGTTATTAGTGGCCTTGCCTGAAGCTATAGCAAAAGTGAAGATTTGTCCGGCTGTACGCTTTGCGCGTTGCATGGTTTCCAGCTTTCCGGTGCTCTCTATCTTGCGGAGGGCTTCAAGTACAGTAGGCGTATCTATATCAGTAATGGGATAAGCGCCTATTTCTGGATAAACAAAGCGCTCTAGCAGACTGGTGATCTTTTTAATGTGTAGAGGGGTCACTGAACCGGAATGAACTTCCAGCCATTCCCTAGCTACGTTTACAAAGCTATTTTCATAGGCTGCTTTGTTTGCGGCTGCTGAAGTCTTTTTCCGTGTAGAGGGGTTTATTCCATTGGCTAACTGCTGGCGCGCTTCATCGCACTGGAGTCGTGCTTGTTTCAGGCTAACGTCTGGATAGATACCCAGCGCCAGCTTTTGCTCCTTGCCCTGAAATCTGTATTTCATCCGCCAGTATTTAGAGCCGTTCGGGTTAACCAATAAATAAAGTCCTTTGCCGTCACTCAGCTTAAAAGGCTTATCAGTTGGATTAACTGTTTTGATCTGCTTGTCTGTTAATTTCATCAACGCCACCGCTAAGGGCTTTATGCGTGTGAGCTACATCAAGAGGTTTTTTCGCTAGAGCCCCCAGAAGAGCCACCACAATTTAAAATAAGTAGTGGAACATATGGAGCATATGCTAGCTTAAGGGCGCGTATTTACAAGGGTTTGAGAATAGGGGGGAACACATGAAAACAACAGATGGTAGCGGTGGGCGGACTCGAACCGCCACGCTTATTCAGCAACGGATTTTGAATCCGTCGTGTCTACCAATTTCACCACACCGCCAACTTGAAGCAGAGATGAAGCATTTGCCTCATCAATAGAGCGCACATTATAAGTACTTTTTTCTCTTGGTCAATGAGGACTGAAAAATTCTTTTGATTAAGGTAAAATATGTGCCTCAAATTTTTGAACAGGTTGGATCATGCGCGTCAGTGATTTTTCATTTGAGTTGCCAGAAGAGCTTATTGCTCAGTTTCCATTAGAAACTCGCAGTGCGAGTCGCTTGCTATGTTTAGATGGCAACACGGGTGAGCTAGCGCACAAACAGTTTAGTCAGCTGACAGAGCTGGTGCAGCCGGGTGATTTGTTGGTATTTAATGACACGCGTGTCATTCCAGCGCGACTGTTTGGGCAGAAAGCCTCTGGTGGCAAGGTCGAAGTGTTGATTGAGCGCCTTCAGGGTGAGCAGCGCGCTTTAGCTCATATTCGTTCCAGTCGATCTCCTAAAGTGGGCGCTAAGCTTATTCTTGAAGGTGGAGTGGAGGCTGAGGTTATCGGGCGTCAGGATAATCTGTTTCAACTTCAGTTTGACCCAAGCGAAGACTTAATGCGTCAGCTCGAAGCACACGGTCACATGCCTTTGCCGCCTTATATGCAACGAGAAGATTTACCTTCGGATCGGGAAAGGTATCAAACCGTTTACAACAAGCGTCCAGGTGCTGTCGCGGCACCGACCGCGGGTCTTCATTTTGATCAGCCATTACTTGATAAACTGCAAGCGATGGGTGTTGAAACCCAGTTTGTCACTCTGCATGTTGGTGCTGGCACATTTCAGCCGGTTAAAGTCGATAAGGTTGAAGATCACAAAATGCATGCTGAGTATATTGAGGTGACTCAGGCGGTGTGTGATGCGATCAATGCCACTCGAGCGCGAGGTGGTCGAGTGATTGCTGTAGGGACAACCAGTGTTCGTTCATTAGAGACAGCCAGTCAATCAGGAGAGATTCAGCCGTTCATGGGCGATAGTTCGATCTTTCTGTATCCTGGTTATGAGTTTAAGAGCGTTGATGCCATGATCACCAATTTTCACTTGCCAGAATCCACTTTGATTATGTTGGTTTCTGCTTTTGCAGGTATTGATCATATTCGTAAGGCTTATGCCGAAGCGATTCAGCAGCGCTATCGTTTTTTTAGTTATGGTGATGCCATGTTTATGACGCGTCAGTCAATGATTGCCAAGGAGTCTATGTGACCAGACAATGTTTTATGCAGTTTGAGCGTTTGGCAACGGACGGCAAGGCACGTCGAGGCCGATTGACCTTTCCACGTGGCGTGGTAGAGACACCCGCCTTTATGCCTGTGGGTACTTATGGAACGGTTAAGGGTATGTTACCCCGAGATGTTAAAGCACTGGGTGCACAAATTATTCTGGGTAATACCTTTCATTTGATGCTAAGACCTGGAACAGAAATCATCAATTTGCATGGAGATCTTCACGACTTTATGCAATGGCAAGGTCCAATCTTGACGGATTCCGGTGGTTTTCAGGTCTTTAGTTTGGGTAAGATGCGCAAGATTACCGAAGAAGGGGTTTCTTTTCGTTCACCTGTTGATGGCAGTAAAGTGTTTTTGAGTCCTGAGCGTTCGATGGAGGTCCAGCGAGCCTTGGGCTCTGATATTGTCATGATTTTTGATGAATGCACGCCTTATCCAGCCACTGAAGCGGAAGCCGCTAAGTCGATGCGGATGTCATTGCGTTGGGCTGAGCGCTCAAAAAACGGCGCATGGTGAGAGTCCATCAGCGCTGTTTGGTATCGTTCAAGGTGGAATGTATCCGCATTTACGAGATGAGTCCTTAGAAGGCTTAACTCAGATTGGCTTTGATGGTTATGCGATTGGCGGATTATCCGTTGGGGAGCCTAAAGATGAGATGATCCATGTCTTGGATCATTTGGCCTACAAGATGCCAGAAGACAAACCCCGTTATTTGATGGGTGTCGGTAAACCTGAAGATATTGTTGAAGCGGTTCGACGTGGGGTGGATATGTTTGACTGTGTCATTCCAACTCGCAATGCACGTAACGGTTTCCTCTTCACCTCGACGGGCGTGGTTAAAATTCGTAATTCCGCTAATAAAACGGATACGCGTCCACTGGATGAAAACTGTGATTGTTATACCTGTAAGAATTTTAGTCGTGCATATCTGCATCATCTGGATAAGTGTGGTGAAATGCTGGGTGCGCAGCTAAACACTCTGCATAACCTGCATTATTATCAGACCTTAATGACTGGTTTGCGCAATGCCTTAGAACAGGGTAAATTGTCCGCCTTTGTGGATGATTTTTATCGGGCTAGAGGGCTGGAAACACCGCCCTTACTTGATGCGTCATGATACTATTTAATTGATTTCGTTAACTTAAGACAATAACTGGAGAGAGCCTGAATGAGCTTCTTTATTTCCCCAGCATTCGCCCAAGAGGCAGGTGGTATGGATCCCGGCATGTTTAACATGCTGTTTTTGGTTGGTTTTGCGCTGATCTTTTATTTTTTCTTATGGCGTCCGCAAGCAAAACGAGCCAAGGAACATAAAGCGTTGATTGGTGGTCTGAGTAAGGGCGATGAAGTCATTACGGCCGGTGGCATCATCGGTAAAGTCACTCGTTTGACTGATGATTATGTGGTACTCGAAGTCAGCAATGGTGTTGAACTCAAGTTTCAGAAAGCGCATGTCGCTGCTGAGCTGCCTAAGGGGTACCATCAAGGATATCTAACGGCTAAATGCAGCGTTAGCGCCACTCGTGTAGTGGCGCTTTT
The DNA here is from genome assembly GCA_021208565.1 of Nitrincola sp. GTDB lineage: Bacteria > Pseudomonadota > Gammaproteobacteria > Pseudomonadales > Balneatricaceae > Nitrincola. Next base: position 4,422 of record JAJOJN010000021.1, on the reverse strand, counting down.
GTTTACCGAGGAAGGAGCACAATGCTCAACCGCTACCCTTTGTGGAAAAATTTACTGATCGTATTGGTGTTAGTTGTCGCGGCGATTTATGCTGCACCTAACCTTTATCCCGAAGACTACGCCGTGCAAATATCGGGTTCACGAGCTATTCATCAAGTCGACGATCGACTGATGTCTCAAGCTGTCAGTGTACTTGAGCAAGAAGGTATTAGTTTTAAGAGTGCTGAGCTAGAGAACGAAGCTGGCATGATCCGCTTCGAGTCCGGTGACGCTCAATTGCGCGCTAGGGCAGCATTAACCCGTGGTTTGGGTGAGAATTTTGTGGTGGCGATGAATCTAGCGCCAACCACACCAGATTGGTTAACCGCTATCGGTGCAAGACCCATGACCTTGGGCTTGGATTTGCGTGGTGGCGTGCACTTCCTGATGGAGGTGGACACGGTCCAAGCCGTCACACAAAGACTTGAAGTCTATGCGAGTGACATCCGCACGACATTGCGTGAACAACGTATTCGTTACCGCTCGGTTGATCTTGAAGAAGATGGTCGTTTAGTTGTTCGTTTTGCTGATGCTGAAACTAGGGATCAAGCTCAAAGCCGTTTACGTCGTGATTTTCAAGAGTTTGCTTTTGAGTCGGCGCAACAAGGCGATGCTTGGTATTTATATGTGACGTTAAATGAACAAACAGTTCGTGATATCGAAGACTACGCCATTCAGCAAAACCTAACCACACTGCGTAACCGAGTTAATGAATTAGGTGTTGCTGAACCCTTGGTACAACGCCAAGGCCGCAATCGAATTGTGGTTCAGTTGCCCGGTATTCAAGATGCGGCGGCGGCCAAGCGTGTTATAGGGCAAACGGCTAACCTGGAGTTTCGTTTAGAAGCGCTGAGTGACGCCAGTCGAGCGGCGACAGAAGTGTTTGAATTCCGAAATGATCCTGATCGTCGAGCAACATTGGAACGCGATATTATTATCACGGGCTCCAGTGTTGCTAATGCTAATGCGACCTTTGATGAAAATGGCATGCCTCAAGTATCGATCACGCTCGATGCAAGGGGTGGGCAGATGATGAGTCGAGTCACCCGCAACGCGATACAACGTCGAATGGCGGTGGTGTTTGTTGAGCATAAAACACGCACAGTGATGGAGCGTGTTGACGGTGAAATGGTCGAGCGTCGTATCCCTTACACGGAAAAACGCATTATCTCTCTAGCGACCATTCAAAGTGTATTAGGGAACCAGTTCCGTATTACAGGGTTAGATAGTCCACGAGAATCTTCAGAGTTGGCACTATTACTCAGAGCGGGAGCTTTGGCTGCGCCGATATACTTTGTTGAAGAACGTACCATTGGACCTAGCTTAGGTGAGGCGAACATTAAGATGGGGGTGACCTCAGTACAGATAGGTTTTGCCTTAGTACTGATCTTCATGGCGCTCTTCTATCGAGTGTTTGGTCTCTTGGCAAATATCGCCTTGACGCTCAACTTAGTCATGCTCATCGCTGTGATGTCGATGCTGGGCGCAACGCTCACTTTGCCGGGTATTGCGGGGATTGTCCTCACGGTAGGTATGGCGGTTGATGCTAACGTGCTGATATTTGAGCGAATAAAAGAAGAGTTGCGAAGTGGTGCGCCTGTGCAGAGTGCCATCCACTCTGGCTTTAGTCGCGCATTTACAACGATTTTAGATGCCAACGTCACCACGTTGATCGCCGCGGTGATCCTGTTTGCGATGGGTACGGGTCCTGTTAAAGGGTTTGCCGTGACCTTATCGGTTGGCATTGTCACCTCAATGTTTGCAGCGCTTGTGATTACACGTGCCTTGGTCAATGCGACCTATGGTGGCCGCAAACTGCAGAAGCTTTGGCTCTGAGGGTTTTAGATGATACATATTAAAAAAGAATCAACTTTATGGGAGCTCGCCGCATAGCGGCGATCTTCTCAATTGTATTGATACTGGTTTCTATTGGCTCTTTAGCCATTAATGGATTGAAGTTTGGTCTAGACTTTACCGGTGGTAGTCTTGTTGAAGTGATCTATGAGCAACCGGTTGAGCTGGAAGAGGTGAGGGGACATCTTCGTGCGGCAGGCTACGGCGATGCAGTGGTGCAAACCTTTGGCTCTGCTAACGATATTTTGATACGCCTAGGTGAGGCACATGATCCTCAATTGGGTCATATCATTCTCGAAATTCTGCAGCAGGAAGCCGACGGCGAAGTCACACTGAGACGCAATGAGTTTGTCGGATCTCAAGTGGGTGAAGAGTTACGTGAACAGGGTGGACTGGGATTGCTGGTAGCGTTGATCATGGTGATGATCTACCTCGCTTTCCGCTTCCAGTTTAAGTTCTCAGTCGGTGCGGTTTTAGCCTTAGCGCATGATGTCATTATCGTATTGGGCTTCTTCTCGCTAATGCAAATCGACTTCGATTTAACTGTTTTAGCAGCATTATTGGCGGTGATAGGCTATTCTCTAAATGACACGATTGTTGTTTATGACCGCATTCGTGAAAACTTTAGGATTCTTCGGGTAAGTGAATCTATTGAAGTGCTCAATACCTCGCTGAACCAAACCCTAAGCCGCACGATTGTTACCTCCTTAACAACAATGTTGGTGTTAGTGGTGTTGTCCATCTTTGGTGGCGACATGATTTATGGTTTCGCAATTGCACTGTTAGCGGGTGTGGTGATAGGAACCTATTCGTCGGTTTATGTGGCTGGAAACATTCTTTTGTTATTGAATGTGACTCGCGAAGATTTGATACCTCCTCCACCGAAAGAGGAAGAGGAAGAGGAACTTGTTCCTTAATTGATCTAAAAAGCCGGCTTTATGCCGGCGTTTTTTTTAAAATGGAAAAAATATGAAAAATAAATGGGTTGAAAAAGATCCTAATCACGCACAGGAAGCGACAAAGTATGAAAATCCTGTGCCCAGTCGAGAGTTTATTCTCGAGTTCTTAAAGAAATGGGGTGCGCCAATTGCGCATCCAGACCTCTGTGATGAATTAGGTTTATCGCAAGAGGATGATATCGAAGCGATACGACGCCGTCTGATCGCCATGTGCCGTGATGGGCAATTAATTTCGAACCGCCGCAATGAGTTTGGACTGATTGAGAAGATGAATCTGATCAGCGGCCGCGTGATTGGTCATCGAGATGGTTACGGTTTCTTAAAGCCCGATGATGGCGGCGATGATCTGTTTCTGAATGCGCGGAACATGCGTGAAGTGTTTGATGGTGATCGGGCACTAGTCCAAGAAATTGGACTCGACAGTCGTGGTCGCCGTGAAGCGAAGGTTGTGGAAGTGTTAGAACGAGGCATCAAAAAAGTGGTGGGCCGTTTCGACGGACACAACGGTTTTGGCTCGCTTATTCCTGAAAACCAACGCATTACTAACCAAGTGATGATTATCCCTAATGAGCAATCGGATCTGAAATACACCGATGGGCAGTTAGTGGTTGCGGAAATTCTACAGTACCCTAATCGTCGTCAGCCAGCGCGTGCTCAAGTGGTTGAGGTGCTGGGTGAGCATTTGTCTGCGGGAATGGAAATTAAAGTGGCGATACATAGCCATGATATTCCCAATGAGTGGCCAGAAGCGGTTCATCAAGAGATAGCTGAACTAGCGCCTGAAGTGGCCGAAAAAGACAAAACTAATCGAGTGGATCTTCGCAGTTTGCCTTTGGTCACAATTGATGGCGAAGATGCACGTGACTTTGATGACGCTGTGTATGCCGAGAAGAAACGTCTGGGTGGATGGCGTTTGTGGGTCGCCATTGCGGATGTCTCCTACTATGTTCAACCTGGATCTGCGCTCGATAACGAAGCGATATTACGGGGTAATTCGGTTTACTTCCCTGGCTTTGTGGTGCCGATGTTACCGGAACTCTTATCGAATGGCCTTTGCTCGTTGAATCCAAAGGTGGATAGACTGGCGATGGTCTGTGAAATGAACATTTCACGTTCCGGCACACTGAAAGATTTCCGTTTCTATGAGGCGGTCATCAACTCTAAAGCGCGACTTACTTATAACAAGGTTGCAACCCTACTGGGACAAATTGGAGAGGCTGACGAGAAAAAGCAGCTACGCCAAGAGTATGCTGATGTTACACCGCATTTAGAAACGCTCTATGGTTTATACAAAGCTTTGCGTAAAGCACGTGATGAGCGCGGTGCGATCGATTTTGACACCGTCGAAACCCGTATAGAGTTTGGACCTGAGCGTAAAATTGAGCGAATTGTGCCGATTCACCGCAATGATGCGCATAAAATCATTGAAGAGTGTATGTTGTGCGCCAACGTTGCTACTGCTCGTTTTCTTGAAAAGTACAAACAACCGAGTTTGTATCGCATTCACGAAGGTCCTAAAGATCAGAAGCTTAAAAACTTGCGTGCCTTCCTGGGTGAGTTAGGTTTAAAC
>JAJOJN010000075.1 GCA_021208565.1 Nitrincola sp. | reverse complement strand
AACAGTAGACTATTAACGTCATCGATGTGTCGTTGGATTAAATTACTTTCAGCAACGCTTGCCATAGTGACTCTTTAGCTTTTTTATTACCATGCACTAACCGTATCTCTTGCGGTTTATGCCTCATCCCTTTCACAAACCTAACCAACCCATTTTGATCCGCATGGCCTGAGTAACCACCAATGGTGTCGACTTTCGCTTTAATCGTGTAGCGCTCACCATCCAATTCCACATAGCCATTTCTTGGACCATATTTTTGGATGATCCGACCGGGTGTGCCTTCTGCTTGATAGCCCACGAATAAAACATCGTGTCGTTCATCGCCTAACATGGCTTTAAGGTAGTTAACGATTCTTCCTGAGGTACACATGCCACTACCCGAGATCACTATCGCGGGGCGTCCTGAAGTGGCTAAGTGATGAACCATTCTAAGATGATCATCGTGACTTTCGACGGTGAGTAGATTGTCAAAGGCCAGCGGTTTGCGCCCTGCTTTCAGTCTTTCGTGTGCTTCATCATTCCAAAAGGGCTTTAGCTCTCGATAGACTTGGGTAAATCGACTGGCTAAGGGTGAATCCAGTATGACAGGAAGCTGTCCGTCGAGTATCTCTTCAAATTCATACAGCAACTCTTGAGTACGCCCGATGCTAAAGGCCGGTATTAATACTGTACCTTGGTTTTCTAGCGCGTGATCAATCGCGGCCTTGAGTCGCTGTTTTCGTGTTGCTCGGTTTTCGTGATTGCGATCACCGTATGTACTTTCGAGTACCAATATATCAGCTTTATAAGGTGGCTTCGGCGCCGGTAGCAAAGGTGTATGAGGTGCACCGAGGTCACCTGAAAACACGATACGGGTTTGGTTAACGTCTATTTCGACATAGGCCGAGCCTAAAATATGCCCTGCTCGTTGTAGTCTAATTTTTGTGCTGTTTTCTGCTGTGTCTTTAAGCGTAAACCATTGCTTGTAAGGCAGCGCAACGAGGCGTGATTCAATGGTTTTCAGGTATTGTTCAACAAGATGTTTCTGGCGACTGATACTGAGTTTAAAAGCATCTTCCAGTACTAGCGGTAACAGTTTTGCTGAGGGTTGTGAGCAAATAATCGGCCCTTTAAAGCCTGCCGCCAGTAGCCAAGGGATACGCCCTACGTGGTCTATGTGTACATGGGTGACAATCAGGGCTTTGACGCTGCTGATGTCAAAGTTTATGTCGAGTTGTTGCTGGCTCTGGTGTTGATCCGTTTCGCTGGTTTCATCGCCTTGAAAGATACCGCAGTCGATCAGTAAGCTGTGGTGATCATCAATGTGTAGCTGGTGGCAAGAGCCTGTGACGCCATTTTTTTGCGCCGTGATGTTGTATTTTTTATGTTCATGGTAGTCCGTTACCGGGTTGGGCTATGAGTCTCGTGGCAATGCATGACGCACATTATCTATCAAGCCGTCTAGGTTCCTGCTAATGACACCCCATACCAACTTTGGGTCTCAAGCTGCATATAGCACTCGCTGGTCCATCTCTATAGATTGTCTTAGGAACGGATTTTTTAGTGCTGCCTGAGTCAGAAGGTCAACAGGACGTTTGAATGTACTCTCCAAAGCCTCTTTTAGTGCAAAGTAGTTGGTAGCATAATCTTCCGCAGACAAGGATTCTCTAAAGCTAACAAAAATATCAAGATCGCTATCTGGACGTTCTTCCCCGCGAGAAATTGAACCAAATACGCAGAGACGCTCTACTGCAAAACCCTCGCAAAGCTCATCAAGATATTTCTGTTGTTGTGGATCTAGCTTCATACTGGATCTCCAGTAGATAATTTTAATGCATTTATTTCAGTCTAGTTGATTATGCTTACTGATGTACACATGCCATTGCCAGTAATTGCGTCTTCATGTTGTATTTTTATGTTCATGGTAGTCCGTTACCGAGTTGGGTTATGCAACCTCTGAAGATTGGGTCAGTTCATATAGTCTCTGAGGGGATAGCTCTAGACCATTTGGCCAACACAATGCACCGTACTCAACGAATACTTTTTGAGCATAAATTGAGTTATGCAGTTGTCTTAATAGTGGCCCATCATGTTGGTGCAGATAACTTTCTAGGTTGAAACTGCTCTGCATACCGTCAGAGAATACCAAGGTGATATCTTTAGGTGACTTATATCGACACTCCACAATTTTAATCATGATCTGCACCCCTGATTTTATCTAACGATTCATGCCCCTGATAGGCAACATGTATATGAGGTGGCGGGTGGTCGTCATGCCACATTCTGACCGTGATACCGAAAAAAATTGAAATAACTGGCATTCCTTTGCCTCTTTTTTAGCTATGTTTTAAGGTAGTCTGTTACCGGGTTGGGTTAGTTTATTAACTCATCCACTTGATTGAGTAAGCTTTTGGCAAATTGCTTAAGAACACCTATATTATTGTATGCTGTCGTTAGCGCATCTAAAAACACTTCTGGATCTTCGACATATTCATGGATCATCAAGTTACGTAATTGCCTGAGTGCTATCCACTGATCAGACGAAGCTAACCAGCCATATTTTTCAGCCTTATCCAGGTTTATCAGCAACGCTTTTTCAGGCTCGCCCAAGGATTTTAGTAAAGCCGGCAAGAGTTTATCTCCGAGCGTATCTTGCAAACGACAGAAACGACTAATAAATGCTTCGACATCCATTGCAAAGGCCTTATTTTCATCAAGGCTGCGAACAATTTCTATCGTGAATGGCTTTTTGAATACTGTTAAAGCAGCAAAATCTAAGTGTTCAATTTCTTTTAAAGTGACTCTCTTTAAAAAATGCAAGTCGGTCTTTAGCTTTAACCTGATCAATCATAAAACAATCCCTGTTGTTTCAGCGACCTGTTGAATCGTACCCCTAGTTAAATTAGGTGCATCTAGTACAACATCAATTTTTCGATCACCTAACTGCATCATTATTTTACTTTGTAGTCTGGCAATATCACGTGCTGGACGCTCTATGCTCTCTGGTATACTGACAAATAGATCTATGTCTCCTCCCCTCGCGCTATCATCAACGCGCGAACCGAAAAGCATCACTCTGGCATCTTGCCCAAAGACTTCTCTAACGGCATCTTTAATGATTTTTACTTGGTATGGAGATAAGCGCATTTTTTATCCATCACATCAGCCAGCGCATCGGATTGTCGGTTTACTACTATCATTTCACTGGTCTGTTTGAATTCATTAAGGTCACATAGCATTTGAGAGTTGAGGGTCGTCCGTTACCGGGTTGGGCTAGTTCACTGCCATGGATCAATCAGTAGAACCTGGGCATTTACAAAATCTTTTGTGTTTCGGGTCACCAGAGTCATATCGTGATATTGAGCAGTGGCGCAAATTAACGAGTCTATGACGGGCATCGATTTTCCTTGAGATTCCATTGCACTGATCATTAACCCCCAGTGTTCAGCCGTTTTGGCACAAAGGATAGAATTCTTTCACCAAATTGTTCGTCTAAATCACCTAGCCATTCAGTTAATTCATTTCGTCGCTTAGAGGCAGGCAGTTTAGCCACACCTCGATGAAGCTCAGCCCACGTAATGCTTGAAATATAGAGCTGAGATGCCTGTTTAGCGCTAATCCAATCGAGTACTTTTGAGAGGGCTCGGCTTTAACCATCTCGGATATCACGCAGGTATCAAGCAAGAAATTCATAGCGCCAGTTCACGAATAGGCTCGTCGTTTCGTGAAATATTTAAGTCTTCGCCTCTGGGTGCATTCATGAGCGTAGCCAATAAATTGTTTTTTCCAGTGATCTTTTCATAGTCTTCTACTGACAGAATGACCGCCACTTCATTTCCACGGCGCGTTACTATTTGTGCACCTTGCGTGATTGCTAAATCAATCACCTCACTAAAATGGCTTTTAGCTTCTTGAACTTGCCATGATTTCATAACACCCACCTTCTCATATGCAAACTAGTCAGTCTGACCATTCTAGTAAAGGTTTGTTAGCGCTGCAAGTAATCTATATTTGTGCTTGCTCGCATCGTGATACTGAATCTTTATGTTTTTGGTTGACCGTTACTGGGTTGGTTTAGGCTTCAAATAACGCTCAGCAAATAAATTGACTTGATACAAAATGGTTAGTAAACGTTCACTTAATATGAATGCGCGGTTTAATAAACTTGCTGTATCTCAGGATCTTGAGGGTAATCATGGGCAAACTGGTTGCGCATTTCACGCAGTTCTAGCCATTCATCAACTGATTCGATGGCACCCACTTTCTCCAATCGATTCAATTTATCGATAAACGCATTGAGGTCGCCTTGCTCTTGCGTTAGCTCCAATACTGCGGGTAGCAACTTTGCTCCCATTGCATTATGAAGTTTAGAGAACCTCACGACAAATTGATCAAATATGGCAAGTTTTAGTGGACTTAGGTTTTCTAGCTCATCAGGTGATATGGGTATGCTCGGCTTTAACTCATTCATGGCCCAGCTCAATCGCTCTGCATGAATCTGGCAAACTTCAAGTGTTCCTTGATAAACGTAGTGATTTTTCACAAGGGGATTCCGGTTTTTTTGGCCACTTGATAAATCGGTAGAATATCGTTTTTGCGTCTATTGATCACTAAATCAATTTTTTGATCGCCTAGGGCAAGGTGAATCTCAGCCATGGTTTTCAACTTAGCTAACACGATCGCATCTGGATCGGTTATCTCCGGTTCGATATACAGATCGATATCACCACCTTTAGCCATGTCATCAACACGAGAACCAAACAACAGTATCAATGTATGATCTCCAAAATACTTGCGTAATATTGATGAGATGATCTGATGTTGTTCGTTGGTTAGGCGCATTTTTATGCCGCTAACTCATCTAGCGGTTTTGATTTAATATAAAGCGTATCTGGTGAAATATCTAAATCACCAGGCCAACATACTGTATCCCATTGAACATAAGCTTGGTTGAAAAGTGTTTTATTTCTTAACTTAACAAAAACACCTTTATTTAGATATTCAGTAGCATCAAATAATCGCTTTTGTTGATCACTGAAGGTTAAAAGAAGTTTAAAATTTTCGAGCGTTTCTACCTCAATTACTTTGTGCATAATCAATCACTCCCAAACAGATCCCGCGTGTAAACCTTATCCATTACATCGGCCAGCGCATCGGATGGTCGGTTTGCTACTATCACATCGCTGATCTGTTTGAATTCTTCTAGGTCACGAATCACACGAGAGTTGAAGAAGCTGTCTTCTTCAATCACCGGTTCATAAACAACGACTTCTATACCCTTGGCTTTAATACGCTTCATCACACCCTGTATCGCTGAGGCGCGGAAGTGTCTGAGCCGGATTTCATCACTAATCGATAGATTCCGACAACTTTGGGGTTACGCTTTAAGATCGACTGGGCAATAAAGTCTTTACGAGTGGTGTTAGCGTCAACAATGGCGCGAATCAGGTTACTCGGGACTTCGTCATAGTTAGCTAGCAATTGCTTGGTGTCTTTGGGCAGGCAGTAGCCGCCGTAACCAAAACTGGGGTTGTTGTAGTGATCACCGATACGCGGATCTAAGCCCACACCTTCGATAATTTGCTTGGTATTCAAGCCATGTGTTTCTGCGTAGGTGTCTAGCTCGTTAAAATATGCGACACGCATGGCAAGGTAGGTGTTGGCAAAGGAGCTTAATCGCCTCCGCTTCGGTAGAGTCAGTAAATAGCACCGGAGCGTCTTTTTTGATTGCACCTTGTTGTAATAGATTGGCGAAGGTTTCTGCACGTGCGGATTGCTCACCAACGATAATGCGCGAGGGATAGAGGTTATCGTAGAGCGCGCGCCCTTCTCGCAAAAATTCTGGCGAGAAGATTAGATTTTGCGTACCGAATCGTTCGCAAGCATCTACTGTATAGCCTACTGGAACCGTCGATTTGATTACCATGGTGGCATCAGGGTTGATCGTCATCACCTGCTGAATAACGGCTTCTACACTTTTGGTATTGAAGTAGTTGGTCTTCGGATCATAATCGGTTGGGGTAGCGATGATAACGAAGTCAGCGTTTGAGTAGGCTTCTTCTGCATTCAGTGTTGCCCGAAAGTTTAAGGTTTTATTCTGCAAAAAATCTTCAATTTCAGCATCAACAATGGGGGATTGCTGTTGATTCAGCAGGTTAACTTTCTCTTCAATGATATCGACCGCGACCACTTCATTGTGTTGCGCCAGCAGCATGGCATTGGAAAGACCTACATAGCCGGTTCCGGCAATGGCAATTTTCATATCCGTATTGACTCCGATGTGTCTAAAATCAGAAGGTTAACAACTATTTTTTAACCAACAGGCAGGCTACCGCAGGGCATGTGCGTACTGCACTACCTTCCCTGCGTTTAATTTGTAGTCTTATTGTACCCCTGAATGGAGTAGTGAGGGAACCTTGGCTTGTTGCGCTTTAGCGCTATTGCGCTTTGGAGATACTTCCGATAGGCAGGGTCAGCTTTTGCTGTTTATTGAGGAAATTCAGTAGGATAATAACGCGCTCGTTGCCATCATAAGACTCGAATACAGCTTCTAATCCGGCAAAAGGTCCTTCTTTGATTAGGAGCTTTTCGCCCTCGTTTAACGCGGCTAGCATCTCTTGTTGAGCACAACGCTGCCTTAATAACTCTACCAAGTCGTTATCAACCGCTACGGGATAGCCACCAAAGGCCACCAGTTTAGTTACACCTCGTGTAGAGCGAATGGGTTGCCAGTTGTCTTCCCACTGGTCGAGGTGAATAAAGAGGTAACCTGGGAATAGAGGTTCTTGAACCGTGCGGCGCTTACGGTTACGAATTTTTTCTACGCCAATCATAGGTAGAAAGCATTCGTAAGACTGATTTTCAAGATTTTCCAGCGCTCGTTGCGTTTCACCAACCTTACACTGCACTAGATACCATTCGCGATCAGCCACTGACTTGCTCCATTTTGGCTTTAAAACAAGGCGCATAGTATAGGGGAGTGATTTGGATTGACAAGGGTTGAAGATAGGGGATTGGGGGTTTAGGCTGCCTTTATAGCACTTAGCTACCGCCCTCTGACTCACTGCGAACACTTCAACACAGACTCGATTTCAACATAAATTTAGACTAAAATATTTTACATATATCGATAGAAAAAATTAATGTAAAATATTTTATACAAAATGAACTATATCGAACTCGGTCAACAAGTCTCCAGCTTACGAAAAGCAAAAAAGCTGACCCAAGAACAATTGGCAAGTTATGCCGGCATCTCTAGGGCGACACTTAATGCCTTGGAAAACGGACGCATTGGGGATGTGGGAACACGCAAACTGATCAAGATACTGGATATTTTGGGTTTCGAAATACGGCTTCGAGAGAAGTCACCTTTTCCAACTTATGAGGAGCTAAGGGATGGAGAGTAGCTTGGATCTATTCGTCAATAACGAAGCTACGGGGCAGCTGGGCAAGGAAAACAGACAGTTTGTCTTTAACTATCATCCAGTTTCACCTGAGGATCGTTTTGTTTCGTTAACTATGCCAAAGCGCTTATCAAGCTACGTAAGCCATGGCCAACTTCATCCGCTTTTTGAAATGCATCTACCGGAGGGTTATCTTCGCTCTGTTATTCAAAAGCATTTTAGTAAGCTGACTGATACAGATGACTTTGGTCTTTTAAGGTTGTTAGCGCCCAGCATTCATGGAAGGGTGACCTATAAAAGATCCGATACAGGTGAATCAAATCATAATAACTCTGTTACGTTGAATGATTTGCTTCATCCAATGAATAAGCAATTATTTCAAGAGCTTGTTAGTCGATTTGCGCTTAAATCTGCATTGAGTGGTGTACAGCCTAAGGTACTGGCGCAGATTCTTAACAAAGCATCATTATCATTTGACGAATATATCGTGAAGGCTTGGGGTCCTGAATATCCCGAACTGGCACTAAATGAGTATTACTGCATGATGGCAATTAAGCATGCGAAAATTCCGGTACCCGAGTTTTATTTATCTGATGACGATGCACTTTTTATCATGAAGCGTTTCGATCTCAATGAACAGCCACCCCACCCCCGGTTTTGAGGATATGTGTGTTTTACAGGCAAAGCATCGAGATGATAAGTACAGCGGTAGTTACGAACAGGTTGCCAAGACGATTAAGTTATTTGTTTCACCACACCATAGGCATTCATCCTTAATCCAATTTTTTAAAATGATTGTGATGAATACGCGATTGCAAAATGGTGATGCTCATTTAAAGAACTTTGGGTTACTCTATGATTCAGTTGAAGAAATTCGACTTTCTCCAGCATACGATGTAGTGAGTACAACCTGCTATATCAAACACGATATTGCCGCCCTGACATTGATGGGTAGTAAAAAATGGTGGGGTAAAAAATATCTTATTGATTTTGGTGTGAATGCATGTGAATTGAGCTTGAAGCAAGCTAATCAGGCTTATGACGAGTGTATTGCAGCGCTGAAAAACACTGCCAACTTAGTTGAATCAAGGCTAAGCCAAGAAATGCATGAAGATAAAATAGCCGTTCTTAGCCATTTATTGGAGAGGATGCGGTCAGATGATTGAATTTAATTACACTAGCATCAGTCATGTTGCGGCTTTCAAAATGGGTAACAGTATCCTCAATAACTGGGGATGCTCCGCTGCGCAGAAGCATGCCATATTGGGAATTCTCAGAAGCTCATTTCATCGCTACCTCAAAGACCTAACACAGTAAGATTAAGCAT
>JAJOJN010000062.1 GCA_021208565.1 Nitrincola sp. | reverse complement strand
TTCACCCGAATATCATGCCCTCCAAACTGGTGAATTCGATCAAGACAGTGAGTAGCCGCATGATCCGCAAGGATCATTGGGATCACGTCAAGAAAATGCTGTGGAAGGATCGCTTCTGGTCACGCAGTTACTGCTTAATTTCAGTGGGTGACGGTGCGAGTACCGAAGTGATCAAGCAGTACATTCAGAATCAGGCAAGGCCCTCCTAGCGGACGGCTCGCTATCCATCCACCCCCAAACGTCCAAAGCGGTGCAATGACCGCTTGGAAGTGGAATTCCGCGAATAAAGGTTAAATCGGAAAGCCCGATGCCAATTGGCAATAAATAAAAAGGCCAGCGTCCCGAAGGTGGCTGGCCCTTGACCTGACTGCCATGCCCGTAGGGCAGGAGTTTTGCGGTCTGAAAAGCCTTATGGCTTCTCTAACTTCAATATAGTAAAACCTGTAAAAAAGTAAAGCGTTCTAGAAAAAAATAACCCCCGCTAAAAAGCGAGGGTTACTCATAAAGCCTTTCTAAAATTAGAGCTGGTCTAAAATTAGAACTGGTTCATGGTGTTGTCTTTGCCAGACGCTTTCAGCGCTGCATCACCAGAGAAGTACTCTTTGTGATCGTCACCCATGTCAGAACCTGCCATGTTTTGGTGTTTCACACAAGCGATACCTTGACGGATCTCTTTGCGTTGAACGCCAGCAACATAACCCAACATGCCCGCATCACCGAAGTACTCTTTAGCCAGGTTGTCAGTAGACAAGGCTGCAGTGTGGTAAGTTGGCAGTGTGATCAAGTGGTGGAAGATACCCGCTTCACGTGATGCATCAGCCTGGAAGGTACGGATGCGGTTGTCAGCTTCAATCGCTAACTCGCTATCATCATAGTCAACAGACATTAGGTTAGCGCGGTCGTACTTAGATACGTCTTTACCGGCTTCAACCATGGCATCAAACACTTGCTGACGGAAGTTAAGCGTCCAGTTGAACGATGGGCTGTTGTTGTAAACCAGTTTTGCATTCGGAACCACTTCACGGATACGGTTAACCATTTCAGCGATTTGACCAACGTGTGGCTTCTCAGTTTCGATCCACAGAAGATCAGCGCCATTTTGCAAAGAGGTGATACAGTCAAGAACTACACGGTCAACACCAGAGTCTTTCTTGAACTGGAACAGACCAGATGCTAAGCGCTTAGGCTTCAGCAGCTTGCCGTTTGCTTTAACCACTACATCACCGTTAGCGATGTCATCAGCACTGTTGATGTAGTCACCGTCTAGGAAGCTGTTGTACTTGTCGCCCAAGTCACCTGGCTCGTTAGTCACAGCGATCTGCTTAGTCAGGCCAGCACCCAAAGAGTCAGTACGTGCAACGATGATACCGTTGTCTACACCAAGCTCTAGGAACGCGTAGCGAACAGCGCGGATTTTCGCTAAGAAATCAGCGTGTGGAACGGTAACTTTACCGTCTTGGTGACCACATTGTTTCTCATCGGATACTTGGTTTTCGATCTGGATAGCACAAGCACCTGCTTCGATCATCTTCTTAGCTAGCAGGTAAGTCGCTTCTTCGTTACCGAAACCAGCATCGATATCAGCGATGATAGGTACAACGTGAGTTTCGAAGTTGTCGATTTTCGCTTGAACTTCTGCTTCAGCCGCTTTATCACCTTTAGCACGAGCATCGTCTAGCTGACGGAATAGACCGCCCAATTCACGTGCATCAGCTTGACGTAGGAAAGTGTAAAGCTCTTCGATCAATGCTGGAACAGATGTTTTTTCATGCATTGACTGGTCAGGTAATGGACCAAACTCAGAACGTAGTGCTGCAATCATCCAGCCAGAAAGGTAAAGGTAACGCTTTTTAGTGGTACCAAAGTGTTTTTTGATTGCAATCAGCTTTTGCTGACCGATGAAACCATGCCAGCAGCCCAGAGACTGAGTATAAGCAGCGCTGTTAGCATCGTATTCAGCCATATCTTTACGCATGATGTCAGCCGTGTAGCGAGCGATATCAAGACCCGTTTTGAAACGGTTTTGAGCACGCATACGTGCAGCATATTCAGGGTTGATTCCTTCAAAGGCTGGGCCAAATTCTTTAGCCAGTTTAGCAACAGCGTCGATGTCTTGGTTCAAAGTAGACATGGTTTTTCCTTCTCACTAATTTCGGTTAAGGAGGTGGTAAAGCAATTAACGCAATCTCACTTGTCGTTGGTCTTGCGTTGTTATCATGCATGATGGAGGGAAGCATGAGCCATGTCAAAGGCGAAATTGTGCATAGCAGCAAGAGTGTAGTTAGACTACACAACTTACCCAATAAGAAGTGTAGTTTTACTACAATAATCTTAATTCGACAACGTCTATTTAAGTAAGGAATAATCAGTCTTCTAGCCCAAGAAGTGGAACAATTTCTACTTTTGTTTTAGAGCAGATGGCATCTGTTTATGCTTAACTACCGGAATATAAAATCGAATTTATATAATAAATTGATCTATAAAAAAGTGACTACAAAGAGTGGATTTTTAGGCTGAAATAGCTGATTTAATTAATTTTTATACCAAAGTTTGTAGGCTTTAGTCGAATCGAAAGCCTTACCTCCAAAGTGTGGAGGTAAGGTTCGAGATGGAAGTGATAAATGATGTATCTAGAAATGAACTCGAAGATTAGTCTTCCGTTTCATCATCTGGATTTATTGAGTAGAGAAGTCCTCTCTTTAAGAGGGTGCAAATCAGCTGAATAGATTGTGCATCTGCAATATCGGTGTTCTCAATACAAAGGTTTGAGTATTCGCACATGGACTTAATCAAAGCTATAGCCGGTTCAGTACTTAAGGGGTAGCTGTGTCCATCAGCGAAAAAAATCACCCCTGTATCAGCAGCCACCCAAGATAACCGTGACCCCTCATTAATGAAGAGCTCACCATCAGATTCCAAAAACTCAATGAGCTCCTCTGCGGTCACTTCTTCTGAGTCGTCCTGTTGCTCAGGGTATTTGGGTTCGGTAACAAATCGACCAAACCATTCACGAAAACGCTGCTTATCTGATAAGTGATTGAGCAGCAATTGATGAGCACGCTGCAAAGCCTCTTCTGAGATAAGACCCGGATCATCAGTCTGGGTGAGATCTGGATCTTCATAACGCTCATCATGGCCTAGGCTTTCTCCTAGGTCATCGCTGAAGCTTCTTAGCATTTCATGAGTAGCGGGTGCTCTAAAACCAATCGAACAGGTAATACAGTCATCACTGGTTGCGACGCCGTTATGGCCTACACGTGGAGGTAGATAGAGGAGGTCGCCAGGATTTAACTCTACCGAGGTTTCGGCTTGCCATTCTGGCAAAATCATTACCGGAGCATCTTCACGTCGAGGTGAATGCTCGTCATAAAGGCCGCCGAACTCCCAGCGACGAGATCCTTGTGCTTGAATAAGGAAAACATCATAGTTGTCATAATGCGGTCCTACACCACCTCCCTTCACTGCAAAACTGACCATCAGATCGTCTAAACGCCAATTCGGAATAAAGTTGAACTGTCGGAGCAGGCTGTGTGCTTCAGGTACCCAATGATCAACCGCTTGTACTAAAAGCGTCCAATTAGTCTCGGGTAAGTTGGCAAAGCGGGCTTCTTCAAACGGCCCTTGTTCCATTTTCCATTGATTTGCGGCAGCGTCAAAGGCGATCAAACGTGATTCAACTTCGGCTTCACAGGCCAAGCCTGCTAACTCATCCGCTTCAACAGGTGATTTGAAATCCGCTATCGCATTGCGGATGACCAGTGGTTTCTTTTGCCAATAGTCACGTAGAAAGGTTTCAAGACTCATGTCGCCAAGGGGAAGGGGGGTGTTCATGAAAAGACTCCTGAACAATGACTAGGTTGGATTGAAGCCTGTTAAATTAAGATTTAGTTCGATGCTTTGTGGCTGAAGTGTCTTTATTTTCAAGGGTTTCTTCAACCGAAGCTAAAATGCCGCGCAAAATGCCCAATTCGGTTTTTTTCAGGGTGGGCACGATTAAAAAAGCGTTTGAGCTTGTCCAATACGCGACCTTCGTGTTGAGGGATGATGAAGTTAGTTTTGCGCAACACCGTTTCAAGATGTTCATAGAACAGCTTCATCTCCTCTTGTCGAGGATGCGACTCAGCTTGTTGGGTTTTGGTAGGCCGCTGGTTTTGCTTGCGATCTTGACGCCACAGCTCATAGCAAACCAATTGCACGGCCTGAGCAATATTCAGAACGGGGTACTCAGGGTTCGCATCAATGTAGAGGTGTCGGTGGCAAGCCAGCATTTCAGCGTTAGTTAAGCCCATCGTCTCACGACCAAACAGAATAGCAATCGTCCCATTGGTAGCCTTATCTAACATCAACTCAGCCGCGGACTCCAGATCCATTAAGGGTAGGTCGAAGGTTCGTTCACGCGCACTGGTGCCTATTACCAACTGACAATCGGCGATGGCTTCCTCTAGGGTATTGACCACCACGGCCTGTTCTAACAGATCTTTTGCGCCAGCCGCACGTGAAGTGGCTTCATCATCTGGAAAAACACGCGGGTTGATCAGTGTCAGCTGAGACAACCCCATGTTTTTCATGGCGCGTGCGACCGCGCCAATATTTCCAGGATGAAAGGTTTCAACCAAGACAATACGAATCGAACTGAGCATTTAGATACGCTTCGCCTGTGCCACCGCATTACCGATGTAGCTATGCGGAGTGAGTGCCAGTAGTTCTTCTTTGGCGTGTTCTGGAATCTCAAGCTTGGTGATGAAGGTTTGCAAGGTGTCTTTGGTCATGGCATGACCGCGCGTCAATTCTTTGAGCTTTTCATAGGGCTCTTCAATCGCATAACGACGCATCACTGTCTGAATCGGCTCAGCTAACACTTCCCAGGCATTTTCCAAGTCTTCGTTCAATCGAGCTGGGTTCACTTCCAGTTTTAGAGATGCCTTTTAAGGTCGCTTGATAAGCAATTAAGCTGTGACCAAAACCTACGCCCAGATTACGCAATACAGTGGAGTCAGTTAAGTCACGCTGCCAGCGGGAAATGGGCAGTTTTTGCGCAAGATGCTGCATGATGGCATTAGCAATACCAAGGTTGCCTTCAGAGTTTTCAAAGTCGATTGGGTTGACTTTGTGCGGCATGGTAGAAGAGCCCACTTCACCCGCTACGGTTTTTTGCTTGAAGTAACCCAGAGAGATATAACCCCATACATCGCGGTCGAAGTCGATCAAAATGGTATTGAAACGGCAGACCGCATCAAACAGTTCAGCGATGTAATCGTGTGGTTCAATCTGCGTGGTGTAGGGATTGAAGGTCAAGCCAAGCGCGTTGATAAAGGACTGAGCATTAGCTTCCCAATCGATGTCGGGTAGCGCTTAGGTGAGCGTTGTAGTTACCGACCGCGCCATTAATCTTGCCCAAAAACTCAGTGGCTTCAATCTGTTTGATCTGACGCTGTAAGCGGTAAGCGACATTCGCCATCTCTTTACCTACCGTGGTGGGCGAGGCGGTTTGACCATGGGTACGTGACAACATGGGTTGCTCTGCATGTGTCTTTGCTAAGGCGCTGATCGCATCCGCTACTTGACGCATCGACTTTAACAGTGCTTGAGTGCCTTGTTTCAGCATCAAACCATGTGACAGGTTATTGATATCTTCAGAGGTACACGCAAAGTGGACAAACTCAGTGACGGCGTTAAGCTCTGCATGATCCTGAATTTTCTCTTTGATAAAGTATTCAACGGCTTTAACGTCGTGATTGGTGCGGCTTTCTATCGCTTTAATGCGTTCTGCATCGGTAACTGAAAAATCACTGAGGATGGCATTGAGTAGTGCGTTTGCTGACTCGCTGAATGCGGGTACTTCAGAGATTTGTGGATGTTGAGCAAGCGTTTGTAACCAACGAATTTCAACTTCAACGCGGCAACGAATGAGGCCAAATTCACTAAAGTAAGCACGCAAATCGGCAGTTTTGCTACCGTAACGGCCATCGACGGGGGAAATTGCAGTCAGTGCGGAAAGCTCCATGAGCGACGATCTCACTTAATTTGTCAGATTAACGAAAAAGAAATTATACCTGATTTTTATCTGAGTATGCGCTTTAGCGAAGGGCGTACTCGTGACTTGAAGAAAATAAAATGCCAGCGTTTACCACCCACCTGTCGCCACAGCATGGCTGAACGCACGGCGGCAAGCAGAAGTGCTCTGATTTTGGCAGCATTTTCATTATTTTGCAGATTGCGCGGATCACCACTTACCTGAATTCTAAAGCTAAAGGTGCTCAGTGTGTCTTGATATAAACCACCTAGCCCTGCGATAACATTGGCATGAGTATAAGCCGAAGGTTGGATAATGGCGGCAGTATTCTCTTCAGAGTGATCACCAAAATAGCGTGCTTTACGATCCAAGTCACTCAATCGCTTACCGATGGTTTCTAGCATATCTGGACGTGCTTGCAGTTGACGTTCAAGGTGGATAGCGCTCAGTGCATAGCGCATGATGTTATTGTTGTTATCAGAGCGTTTTTTCTCAACAACGTCTTTAAGTGTTTTTAGCCCTAGCCCTAGGTTGTAAGGTAGATCAGCAACACCGCCAAAAATATCCTCGGTAATCTCGGGGTTCATTTCGAATAGGCTGGCAATACTTGTCTCAAAGCTATTTTGAGCAACCAAGCCGCGCTGAGCAATTTGATCAACTAAACTGGCCGCTTGAAAAATGCCAGCTAAGGCGATCACTTGTTGGTCATGTTCTCTAGACATCTTAGGCCTTCACTTAACTAATAGGGCAACGACTGGTGGTTTCAATCACACCGCCACCTAAACAACAATCATCGAGATATAATACTACCGATTGTCCTGGGGTTACGCACGTTGAGGTTCTTTAAAGGTAATCAGATAGCTGCCATCCTGATTCTTTTCGACTCGACAGGCTTGATCATCTTGGCGATAACGAACCTTGGCATGACATTCAAAGGGCATGGCGGGTTCTTCTCCATTTATCCAAAAGAGTTCTGATGTCGTCAACCATTCAGAGAAAAGAAGAGGGTGCTGTTGGCCTTGGACAGCGATCAACACATTTCGTTTCAGGTCTTTACCTGCAGCAAACCAAGGCGCATCAGAAAAGTCCTTCAAACCGCCTATGCCAAGACCTTGACGCTGGCCGATGGTGTAGTACATTAAACCTTGGTGATCGCCAATAACCACGCCTTCTGGCGTTTCTATTTTACCCGGTTGAGCGGGCAGGTACTGCTGTAAAAAGTCACGAAAGCGTCTTTCACCAATAAAGCAGATGCCTGTGCTGTCTTTTTTATCATGTGTTACTAAGTCATGTTGTTCTGCTAGGCGGCGTACTTCATGCTTTTCGAGCTCTCCAACAGGGAATAAGGACAGTGCCAGTTGCTCTTCCCCTACTTGATGTAGGAAATAGCTTTGATCTTTATTCTTGTCCAAGCCCTTAAGCAAGAAAGTGTTTCCATCCAGATCCTGCCGACGGACGTAGTGACCTGTCGCGATCAGATCAGCTCCAAGGACTTGAGCGTACTCAAGAAATGCTTTGAATTTGATTTCACGATTACACAGAATATCGGGATTGGGTGTTCGTCCCGCTTTGTATTCTTCGAGAAAGTGTTCAAACACTCCGTCCCAATACTCCGCTGCAAAATTAGCGGTGTGAAGTTGAATCCCTAACTTGTCACATACGGCTTGTGCATCGGCAAGATCTTCTTTGGCGGTACAGTATTCAGTGCCGTCATCCTCGTCCCAGTTCTTCATAAACAAGCCTTCGACTTGATAGCCTTGCTGTTGCAGAAGAAGGGCTGATACAGATGAATCTACACCGCCGGACATACCGACAATTACTTTTAAACCTGATCTATCACTCATGACTTTTTCGTTGGCTAGCTACAAAATTAAACCATTTATAGCATTTCAACGGGCTTTTTCGGTGCTTTTGTGGTGCTTTTTTGAGATGATCGCCGAGGGCCATTTTTTTCGATCAACACTGGGTGCTTTAGGCAGAAATAATGTTTCACTTCGACTCTCGCCAGGATTTAACCTCTCTAGAGTCCAATTCCCTATGGCATAGCGCACCAGTCGAAGTGTGGGGTGGCCAATGAATGCCGTCATTCTTCTGACTTGTCGATTCTTACCTTCGGTAATTTTCATCTCTAGCCATTGAGTTGGTGTGTTGGCTCGAAAACGAATGGGTGGGTTTCGATCAGGAATGTGGGGTGGTGCTATCTTTCGAACACGAGCAGGACGCGTTAAACCGTCTTTAAGCATGATACCTTGGCGAAGTTTTTCCAGTGCCGCTTCACACGGGATTCCTTCTACCTGGACCCAATAGGTTTTCTCAAGCTTGTAACGTGGGTTGGTCAATCGATGCTGGAGTTCGCCATCATCGGTTAACAGCAGCAGCCCTTCTGAGTCGTAATCTAGACGGCCGGCAGCGTAAACGTTGGGTGTTGTGATGAAATGGCTTAAGGTAAGCCGACCTTCGGAGTCAGTAAAGCAGCTCAGTACTTGATACGGCTTATTCAACAGGATCAATGTGGCGATACTGATTAGCTCCGAAGATCTGTTTGAGACTATTCTGAAATGAGATTGTCAATGGGTTTAATATTGATTGCATGCAACCCCTTAGGGCCATTTTTTGTCTCAAATTGAACGGTTTGGCCTGCTTTTAAACTTTTGTAACCATCTACCATCACGGCAGAGAAGTGTGCAAATAATTCTTCATCGAAGGCTTCGCTTAAAATAAAACCATAGCCTTTAGCGTTGTTGAACCATTTGACGATTCCTGTCTGCATTATTATTTCCCCTGTGTCCTCTCATCCAAGTCGAAACGACTTGATATCCTATGATGACGCCAAACTGTTACACTCAATGTTAACTGGCGTTCCTTTACTTCCTTGCAGGGACTGCAGATACTTATATCACTCCTGCGATTTGGGAATTATATTACGTTAAGGCAATCAAACGAAAGTGCAGACTGAGCGAATGTTAAAAAACAAGTTAGATAGGTTATCGATGAAAGATATCACTCTTGCCCAGATTAAACTGATGGCAGATGAAGGAGAGGGTAAGGAGCAGGGTGATGGTCATGTCATTACGGCATCTACCAAACCCGCCCTTAAAAGACCGCCGATGTACAGAGTGATCTTGTTGAATGATGACTACACACCCATGGACTTTGTGGTGGAAGTGTTGATGATTTTTTTCAATTTGAACCAAGAAAAAGCGACACAAGTCATGCTATCGGTCCATACTCAAGGAAAAGGCGTATGTGGTGTATACACTCGTGATGTTGCTGAAACCAAGGCCGCACAGGTGAATCAATATGCAAGATCGAATAAACACCCGTTGTTATGTGAAGTAGAGCAGGTTTAAGAGGTGGTCAAATGCTGAACAGAGAACTTGAAGAAACGTTAAGCTTGGCTTTTCGTGGTGCTCGAGATAAACGTCATGAATACATGACCGTCGAGCATTTATTACTCGCGCTGCTCGATAATCGTGATGCCGCTGAAGTTTTGCTCGCCTGTGGTGCTGACTTCAATCGCTTACGCGGTCAGTTGCAGCAGTTTATTGATGAAACAACACCTTTGCTACCTGATAATATTCCCAATGCAGAAACCCAGCCAACACTCGGTTTTCAACGTGTGTTGCAGCGGGCTGTTTTTCATGTTCAATCCTCTGGTAAGTCAGATGTGAGTGGTGCCAATGTCTTGGTCGCTATTTTTAGCGAGCAAGAAAGTCATGCAGCTTATGTGCTGAATCAGCAAGGTATTGAACGGGTGGACGTGGTTAACTTTATTTCTCACGGCATCTCCCGAATCGGTGATGCGAGTGAAAGTCAGCAAAACACTGAAGAGGAAGCTGTCGAGGGTGATGGCTCTAGTCAGGGTAAAAGTGCACTGGCTCAGTACTCAGTCAACCTGAATCAACAGGCCGCTCAAGGTCGTATTGACCCGTTAGTTGGACGTGACCAAGAAGTGGAGCGTGTTGTTCAGATTCTTTCCAGAAGACGTAAAAACAATCCGTTGTTGGTGGGTGAAGCGGGTGTGGGTAAGACTGCTATTGCTGAAGGTCTAGCTAAACTCATCATTGAAAACGCGGTGCCTGATATCATTTCTGACAGTGTCGTTTATTCTTTAGATCTTGGTGCGCTACTAGCGGGTACTAAATATCGCGGAGACTTTGAGAAGCGATTAAAGAGTCTTCTCAATGAGATACGTCAGAAACCTAAAGCAATACTTTTTATTGATGAGATACACACTATCATCGGTGCCGGTGCTGCATCAGGTGGATCCATGGATGCATCCAATCTGTTAAAACCACTGCTAAGCTCTGGCGAGATTCGCTGTATTGGCTCAACAACTTTCCAAGAGTTTAGAGGCATTTTTGAGAAAGATCGTGCGCTAGCCAGACGCTTTCAAAAGGTTGATGTGCTTGAGCCGAGTGTTGCAGATACTTATCAAATCCTAAAAGGCTTAAAGTCGCGATTTGAAGAGCATCATGAGCTTGAATATACCGATGCTGCATTGAAAGCAGCGGCAGAGCTAGCGGATCGTTACATAAACGACAAGCATATGCCTGACAAAGCGATCGATGTGATCGACGAAAGCGGCGCCTATCAGCGCCTGCAAAAGCCTGAAAACCGTAAAAAAGTCGTTGACGTACCTGAGGTTGAAGCCGTTGTGGCCAAGATTGCCCGCATCCCACCGAAGAGCGTCTCTGCTTCTGATAAAGATCTGCTTAAGAAGCTGGATAGCAACCTTAAAATGGTGGTGCTGGGCCAAGATGAGGCAATTGATACCTTGGCGGCAGCCATCAAGTTATCGCGTGCTGGTCTTAAAGAGCCTAATAAGCCCGTAGGCTCTTTCTTGTTTGCAGGTCCTACAGGTGTAGGTAAAACCGAAGTCACCACTCAATTAGCGAGAATCATGGGGATTGAGTTGGTTCGCTTCGATATGTCTGAGTATATGGAAAGGCATACGGTTTCCAGATTAATAGGTGCGCCTCCGGGTTACGTAGGTTTTGATCAGGGTGGCTTACTCACAGAGGCAATTACTAAATCACCTCATTGTGTTTTGCTTTTGGATGAGATCGAAAAAGCGCATCCTGAAGTCTTTAATATTCTGTTACAGGTGATGGATAACGGTACGCTGACCGATAACAACGGTCGAAAAGCGGATTTCCGTAATGTGGTGCTAGTGATGACCACTAATGCGGGAGCTGAGGCTATGAGCCGCCCATCGATTGGCTTTACTCATCAAGATCACAGTACTGATGGCATGGAAGCACTGAAGCGCTTGTTTACTCCAGAGTTCAGAAACCGCTTGGACGCTGTGATTCAATTTAAGCCACTGAACCCAGAAATCATTAAAGGCGTAGTGGATAAATTCTTAACAGAGCTTCAAGCTCAGTTAGATGAAAAACAAGTAGTCTTGCATGTCAGTGAATCTGCTCGTGATTGGTTGGCTGAGCATGGGTATGATGAAAAAATGGGCGCCAGACCCATGACGTCGATTAATCCAAGAGAAGATCAAGAAGCCGCTAGCTGAAATGATACTCTTTGGCGAGCTCTCTGAGGGTGGTGGAGAGGTTAAGATCACCGCGGAAGAGGGCGAGATACGTTTATCCTGCGAGACGGTAGCAGCCTAACGGCTGCTTATCGTCTGCATATGATGAAATAACGGCGGCTCTATAGATGTCCGCCGTCTCTCAACGTGCGCGATAAGTGATACGACCTTTGCTTAAATCGTAAGGTGTTAACTCAACTTTAACTTTGTCGCCAGTAAGGATACGGATATAGTGCTTGCGCATTTTTCCGGAGATATGTGCCGTTACAACATGACCATTTTCAAGTTCTACGCGGAACATCGTGTTTGGAAGTGTGTCTACCACAGTACCTTCCATTTCAAATGAATCTTCTTTCGCCATTCAGTGATTACCTCTGAGACTGGTTAGCTAAAACCCTGTCCGGTTTTAAAGGCGCAGATTCTACCTGAAAACAGTGACAAATCAAAATCATTCTTGACGATAGTGGGTCCAATGTCCATCAATCAGCATTTCGAGTGGTTTAAATGCCGTTTTGTAGCGCATTTTTCGACACTCTTTGACCCAGTAACCCAGATAAAGATAATTCATGTTTCGATTACGTGCTTCAGCGATTTGCGTCAATATAGCAAAAGTACCTAGGCTTCTGTCTTCTTCATCAGGGTCGTAAAAAGTATAAAAGCGCTGACATATCGCGTTGCAGATGATCGGTTACTGCAATAGCAACTAGGCGTTGATCGGTATCACGAAATTCGTAAAACCAACTATTCAGAGCCCCTTCCACCAGAAATTGATGAAACTGTTCTGGTGAAGGTGGATACATATCACCATCCGCATGACGCTTTTCTATGTAACGCTGATAAAGATCGAAGTATTCATGATCCATAACGGGCGCTTTGCGAATCACAGTAAGATCTTTTGTTTTTATTAATGATTCTTTTTTGAGATTTGCTCGGTTTGAATAGATTGACAGGTATTCTAATGGATTGGCAGGCGTTGCAGCCTTCACAGTGTGGGCGATAAATGTGATTGCCACTGCGACGAAAACCAAGTTCAGATAATTGGCTATAACCATCCACACTGATACGTGTTTGTGGATCTACAAAAAGTGTTTTGGCTTTTTGGTCAGGTAGATAGCTGCAATTATGTGAAGGAGTCACATAGAACCGTAAAGTCTGCATGTTGCTCATAGAGTTACTCCTGATTCACGTTTCGCAGCCACTAGATCAGAATCGATCGAAAAAATCCAATCTGGCGTGACAGAATCATCAAGATGCTTTTTTAACATTGAACAAAAAGTATCTCGTGAAATCAATGTGGCTCCTAAACTTTCCAAGTGTTCGTTATGAACTTGGCAATCGATTAAGTTAAATCCCCAAGTATCAAGTTGTACGCATAAATAGCTAAAAGCGATTTTGGATGTATTCGTGCGACGACTAAACATAGACTCACCAAAAAAGAGTGAGCCTATGGCTAAACCATATAGACCACCTACTAAAAGTTCGCCATCCCAAACCTCAACAGAATGTGCAACGCCTTGATGGTGTAAATGAGTGTAGGCCTGAATCATGCGCGGACTTATCCAGGTTCCCTGTTGATAGGCTCGGGGCTCAGCGCAGGCTTTCATTACCTCAGTGAAGGCTTGATCAAATGTAATACGGTAAGGGTGGTGCTTAATCGTTTTTCTAAGGCTGCGCGAAATGCGTAATTGGTTGGGTTTTATCACGCACCTAGGGTTTGGGCTCCACCAGAGAATGGGTTCACCAGGGTTAAACCAAGGAAAGATGCCTTGCCGATAGGCTGACAACAAGCGGCGAGGTGAAAGCTCACCTCCTGCAGCCAGAAGACCATTAGGATGTTCTAGCGCTTGGCTGACAGGAGGAAAAGGGCAGTTATCACCCTCTAGCCATGGAATCATCGAGACAGTTAAGCTTTTAAGTCGTCTAGATAGCGTTCAGCATCCAGCGCGGCCATGCATCCAAAACCGGCTGAGGTGATGGCTTGACGATAGATATGATCACACACATCGCCCGCCGCAAAAACACCTTCGATACTGGTTTGTGTTGCATTACCCTCTAATCCAGATCGAATCGTCAGGTAGCCGTCACGCATTTCGAGCTGATTGGTAAAGAGATCTGTATTAGGTTTGTGACCTATAGCAATGAATACGCCCTGAAGATCCAGCTCTTGGGTTTCACCGGTGGAAACATGTTTAACGCGCATACCTGTGACACCCATTTCATCCCCTAAGACTTCATCCAGCTGATGATTCCAAAGGATTCTGATATTGCCATGTTGAGCGCGCTCAAAAATTTTATCCTGAAGGATTTTTTCGCTTCGCAGAGAATCACGGCGATGAACTAATACAACTTCAGCAGCAATATTAGAGAGATAAAGCGCCTCTTCAACGGCTGTATTACCTCCGCCAATCACGGCCACTTTTTTGATTGCGGTAGAAAAAACCATCACAAGTAGCACAGGCGCTCACGCCTTTGCCCTTAAAGGCTTCTTCTGACTCAAGGCCCAGATATTGAGCAGATGCACCCGTAGCGATGATAAGTGCATCACAGGTATACACACCCATATCACCTTCAAGCGTAAAAGGTTTTTCAGTCAGTTTGGCCGTATGGATATGATCAAAAATCACTTGGGTATTGAAACGTTCTGCATGTGCTTGCATCCGCTGCATTAATTCAGGCCCTTGAACGCCGTCTGCATCGCCTGGCCAGTTATCAACATCTGTTGTGGTAGTCAGCTGACCACCTGCTTGCATACCCGTAATCACAACCGGATTTAGGTTAGCACGGGCGGCGTAAACAGCGGCGGTGTAACCGGCAGGCCCTGAGCCTAAAATGATCAAACGATGGTGTTGAGCAGTACTCATAGTCAAAAATATCCTGTTATCGGTAAGCACGTAAAAATATAGTGATAATCATAAACAAATAGAAAGATAATAGTAACCTATCAACACTCCTGTATTGAGTGTGGTTTGTGGCACAATAGGACGTGAAAAACCGATAAAGGTTCCGAACCTTGTTAATGTTAAGGATTTTGTATAGTGAGTGAGCAGGGCATGTCACGACCGTTACCTCTAGGTCAACATTTGGCACGTGTGTTTAAAGAAGCAGGATTAATCGTCGTCATCGGTGTGGCGCTATTTTTGTTTTTGGCTATTTGGAGTTATGACGCTTCAGATCCAGGTTGGTCGCATGCCGGCTACCAGCCGAATATTAGCAACCTTGCGGGCGCTGCAGGTGCTTGGTTAGCCGATCTGTTGGTATCGTTTACAGGCTTGGCGGCATGGTTAATTCCCGTACTGATCATCTGGCCGGCCATCAGATTCTTACTGAGGAGAAGAGTTGGCATATTGGATGGCATTCCCTTCTTTATGCTGAGATTTTCCGGTGCGCTGATCATGTTGATCGGCTTGACGATGCTCATGTCTATTCATATTTCTAATGAAACTTTGCGCTTCCCGTTTACCGCAGGAGGGCTTATCGGCCATGCCTTGTCTGATATCTCTGTTGCTGTTTTGAGTGTTTATGGCAGTACATTGCTGGCTTGGGTTTTATGCTTATTCGGTCTTACACTATTTATGGAGATCTCATGGCTGGCGTGATTGATAGCATTGGTCGTTTTCCCAGTAAGCTGGGCTCTGTCAAGAAAGTAAAGCTTCCTGCTGTGTCTATGCCAAAAGTTTCTATGCCTAAGGTGTCAATGCCATCAGTGAGTTTGCCCAAGAAAAGCCCTAAGCCTGAGCCTTCGGTAACCTCCTCATCTGCCGAGGATAGAATGCGTCGTGAGCCAAGACTGGACTCGATGGTAGCTAGAGTTCGACAAGAGCCTCAGCTTTCAGAGCCTAAGCTAAATGAAGGGTTGGCGGGTTTTGGCGCTGGTAATACTAGCCAGTCCGACGATGACTTGTTCAGCGTTAACGATTTAGAAATCCCTATCGTGAGCAACAGCCTTAGTAACGGCCGTTCGGTTGATTCTAATTTATCGCTACATCAGCAAGAACA
Source organism: Nitrincola sp. (assembly GCA_021208565.1). Taxonomy (GTDB): domain Bacteria; phylum Pseudomonadota; class Gammaproteobacteria; order Pseudomonadales; family Balneatricaceae; genus Nitrincola. Next base: position 58,767 of record JAJOJN010000062.1, on the reverse strand, counting down.
GCGTCGCCAACTGAAAATCGTTCCCTTATCTGAGACGCATCAGCCCATAGAAGATGTCGATAATTTGGATGAATTAAGCGAATCGACACTTTCAATAAAGAAGCCTATGGAATTACCTTCTATGGATCTTTTGGATAAGGCTGAGGTCAAGGAGACTCAAGGATATTCTGAAGAACAACTCGAGCAGATGTCTCGACTTCTGGAAGAAAAGCTTAAAGATTTCGGTGTGATAGCGGAGGTTGTTGAAGTCAATCCTGGTCCTGTCATTACTCGATTTGAGATTCAGCCCGCGCCCGGCGTTAAAGCGAGCAAAATCAGTAATCTGTCAAAAGACTTAGCGCGCTCCATGACCGTATCGAGCGTCCGTGTTGTTGAGGTCATTCCGGGGAAATCTTATGTAGGGGTTGAAATACCCAATGAAACTCGTCAAATAGTTCACCTCAGTGAAGTACTGACTTCCAAGTCTTTTTTGGAGGCTCGATCTAAGCTAACTCTGGCCCTAGGTAATGATATTGCGGGTAATCCAGTGGTCACCAATTTAGCCAAAATGCCCCACTTGCTAGTGGCCGGAACAACCGGTTCAGGTAAGTCAGTCGGGGTTAATGCTATGCTACTGAGCTTACTTTTCAAAGCGACACCAGAGGAAGTTCGTCTTATCCTAGTTGATCCCAAAATGCTTGAACTCTCTATCTATGAGGGTATTCCGCATCTCTTAACTCCGGTTATTACGGATATGAAAGAGGCTGCTGGTGGTTTGCGCTGGTGTGTCGGTGAGATGGAAAGACGCTACCGCTTGATGGCCAAAATGGGTGTCCGGAACATTGCTGGCTATAACGATAAGGTGTTACAAGCTGAAGCAGAAGGGCAGCCCCTTAAGGACCCTCTCTGGAACCCTCAGGATTACGGTTTGCCTGCCGATGAGCCAAAACCTAATTTAACAACCTTACCCTATATTGTGGTTGTGATTGACGAATTTGCTGACATGATGATGATGGTTGGCAAAAAAAGTCGAAGAACTGATTGCTCGAATAGCACAAAAAGCTCGAGCGGCCGGTATTCACTTAATCTTAGCGACACAACGTCCATCCGTGGATGTTATCACTGGCCTTATTAAAGCCAACGTGCCGACCCGAATCGCTTTCCAAGTTTCTTCAAAAATAGATTCTAGAACCATTCTCGATCAATCAGGTGCTGAAAACCTATTGGGTTATGGTGATATGCTTTATTTACCCGCCGGTACGAGTATACCCAACCGTGTTCACGGTGCCTTTGTCAGTGATGATGAAGTTCATCGAACCGTTGAGGCTTGGAAACAGATGGGACCACCGAACTATCTAGACGAAATTATGTCTGGTGGAGTTGAAGAGGCAGGTTCATTCGGCGGAGGTTCAGGTGGAATGTTCGATGATGAGCAGGATGAGCTGTATGACGAAGCCGTCGCTTTTGTGACCGAAAGTCGTAAAGCCTCCATATCAGCGGTGCAGCGTAAGCTGAAAATAGGTTATAACCGCGCCGCTCGTATGATAGAAACAATGGAAGCCGCAGGTGTCGTTTCATCCGCTGGCAGTAATGGACAACGTGAAGTTTTAGCGCCACCACCCCCGAGAGATTAGAAGGAAACGCCATGCGTAAACTCTTTGCAACACTGCTGTTAAGCGCTTCGATGACCCTACAGGCGCAACCCATCGACCAGTTAGCGTCACTGCTATCGGGTTATGATCGTTTCACCGCTGATTTTGATCAATTCATCACTAACGAACAGGGTGTTCGTGGTGAAAGTTCAACTGGCCATTTTGCCATTGAGCGCCCGGATAGATTTGCTTGGATTACGGTTTCTCCATTTCCACAGGAAATTATATCTGATGGAGAATTTATCTGGATCTATGATCCTGACTTAGAGCAGGCAACACGTAAACCGGCTGACGAAAACACCGAAAGTGCGCCGGCGCTAATCCTAAATGGACGTATACATGAACTGGATCGTCGCTATGAAGTGGAGTTGGTTCAACAACAGGACGATATGATTGTGTTTGAGTTGCTCCCCAAGTAAGCACAAGAAGTGATGTTCTCTCGAGTGAGATTGTTGTTCAAAGATTCAGTTTTATCTGAGCTTTTGCTGGATGACACCTTGGGTCAGCGCTCCATGATTCAACTCAGCAACCAGCAGCTTAATCCAGAGCTTGATGAGTCTATTTTCACCTTTGATCCGCCTGATGATATTGATGTCATTCTTGATTCAGGACTCTAATGACCGATCTATTTTCTAGTGCCCATTCAAATTCCTACCAACCTCTAGCGGCGAGGATGCGTCCTCGTCGTCTAGACGAATATTCGGGTCAAAAGCATCTTTTAGCCAAGGATAAGCCCCTTAGAAAATCGATAGAGCAGGGGCACATTCACTCGATGATTCTTTGGGGGCCACCTGGTGTTGGAAAAACCACCCTGGCTCGATTGATTGCCCATCACAGTGATGCGCATTTTATCACCCTGTCCGCCGTGCTATCAGGCGTTAAAGAGATACGCCAAGCCATAGACGAAGCTAAGGTGATAAGATCTCAACGGGGAAGAAAAACACTGCTGTTTGTTGATGAGGTTCATCGATTTAACAAATCACAGCAAGATGCTTTTTTGCCCTACGTTGAAGATGGCACAGTGGTGTTTATTGGTGCGACCACGGAAAACCCTTCATTTGAATTGAATAACGCTTTGTTATCACGTGCTAGGGTCTATCTTCTTCGCCCCCTTGAAGCAGACGATATTCGTGAGTTAATTGACCGTGCGCTGACGGATCAAGAAAAAGGGTTAGGTCAGCGTCAGTTTAAATTTGAAGAGAGTGTTCTTGATCAGCTCGTTATGGCTGCTGATGGAGATGCTCGCCGTGCACTAAATCTACTTGAGTTGGCAACAGATCTTGCTGAGCCTCAAGCAGAGTTGGATTACGTGAGTGCGAGTGTGCTGGATGAGGTGATGCAATCCAGTGGTCGGCGTTTCGATAAAGGCGGTGATCTTTTCTACGACATGATTTCCGCTTTTCATAAATCCGTTCGTGGTTCATCACCCGATGGCGCTTTGTACTGGTATTGTCGCATGTTGGAAGGCGGCTGTGACCCTTTATATGTTGCCAGAAGGCTTGTTGCGATCGCCTCAGAAGATATCGGCAATGCTGACCCTAGAGCAATGCAAGTCGCCCTTGCGCTTGGGATGCGTTTGAGAGAGTGGGGCCAGCCGAGGGGGAAAGAGCTATCGCGCAAGCGGCTGTCTATTGTGCTTGTGCGCCCAAGAGTAACGCGCTTTACCAAGCGTTTAACCAATGTCGCGCCGATGTTCGGCAAGATCCCGCCTATGAAGTCCCCACTCATCTTCGTAATGCACCGACAGCCTTGATGAAAGCGCAAGGATATGGTGACAGCTATCGATATGCACATAACGAACCCGATGCCTATGCTGCCGGTGAGGTCTATCTGCCTGAAACGATAGCGGATAGACAATACTACCAACCCGTTCCTCGTGGTCTTGAGATAAAGATTGCTGAGAAACTGCGTGTTTTACAAGAACGCGATAGGTCTAGCTCTCAACAACGTTATAAAGACGAGACATAAAGTGATGATGCATCTTTTGGCAGTGGCTTTAGGCGGCGCGCTGGGCTCCATGCTCCGATTTTGGATTAGCGGATTGCTGAATTCATCGGACACGAAACTCCCGATAGGCACCTTGAGCATTAATGTTGTTGGCTCTTTTTTAATGGGGATAGCATTTGTTCTTATCATGGAAAAAGCTCGTCTCTCACCTGAGTTAAGACCTTTATTAATGACGGGTCTTTTAGGTGGATTCACTACTTTTTCTACTTTTTCGCTCGAAGCCGTGACCTTGCTCAATGAAGGGCATACCGGAGCGGCCTTAATTTATGTATTATTAAGCGTAATTCTATGTATCACAGCGCTTTATGTCGGTCTGTGGTTTACACGTTTATTCTTTTAATCGGTCTGATTCATACTGTCACAGGAAGAGTTTTACATGCTTGATCCAAAATTGTTCGTGCTAACCCACAAGAGATCGCTGAGCTTTTAAGTAAGAAAGGATTTCAGTTTCCTTTAGAGCGTTTCCTGGCGTTAGAAGAGCAGCGTCGTTCTGTTCAAGTTGAAACAGAGCAACTTCAAAATGAGCGCAACACGCGTTCTAAAACTATTGGTCAAGCTAAAGCTTCAGGACAAGACATTGCTCCGCTTTTAGCCGAAGTTGGACAGCTGGGTGAAAAACTCGATGAAGCCAAGAGTAAACTGCAAACTATTCAGGAATCGCTTGATGATCTGTTACTAGGTGTGCCGAATCTACCCGACTCCAGCGTTCCAGAAGGTGCATCTGAAGATGACAATCTAGAAGTTCGTCGCTGGGGTACCCCAAAAGAATATGACTTTGACGTAAAGGATCATGTTGCTTTAGGTGAGCGTGACGCCATTTTAGACTTTGAAGCCGCGGCTAAAATTACCGGCTCACGTTTTGCTATCATGAAAGGGGGCCTTGCTAGACTTCATCGTGCACTCGCGCAGTTTATGCTGGATACCCATGTAACAGATCATGGGTATACCGAGATTAATACCCCATTTATGGTGAATGCCGATTCGCTAATGGGAACAGGGCAGTTGCCAAAATTTGAAGAAGATCTGTTCAAACTGCCTTTTGGTGATCGTAGTTACTATTTGATTCCCACAGCCGAAGTGCCTTTGACTAACTTGGCGCGTGATCAAATACTCGATGTCAGTCAGTTACCGGTTAAAATGGTGGCCCATACGCCTTGTTTTAGATCTGAGGCCGGTGCTTCGGGCCGTGATACCCGTGGCATGATTCGTCAGCACCAATTTGAAAAAGTGGAACTGGTTCATCTAGTGGAACCCGCGCGCTCAATGGCGGCGCTAGAAGAACTAACCGGTCACGCGGAGCGTATTTTACAACTTCTTGAATTGCCTTATCGAGTTGTCTGTCTCTGTGGTGGCGATATGGGCTTTGGTGCCGCGAAAACTTATGACATTGAGGTCTGGTTGCCGGGACAGCAAAAATACCGTGAAATCTCCTCTTGCTCAAATATGACCGATTTCCAAGCTCGCCGTATGTTGGCACGCTGGCGTAATCCAGAAACGAAGGAAGCCAGAACTGTTACATACCTTAAATGGCTCTGGTTTAGCTGTAGGCAGAACCCTAGTGGCAGTGATGGAAAACCATCAACAAGCTGACGGACGTATTAGAGTACCGGATGCATTACTCCCATACATGGGCGGTATCACTCACATCTAAGGGAAAGACGCTATGAAGACTGAATATGACATCGTTATTGTGGGTGGCGGCATGGTGGGTGCTGCTATCGCCTGTGCATTAGGTGGAAGTCGCTACCAAGTGGCAGTCATCGAAGGGCTTTATCCCGATGCTTTTGAAACGGGGCAACCTCATGATTTACGTGTTTCAGCACTTAGCGTCGCTTCTGAAACGCTGCTCAAAAACATTGGTGCTTGGGATGGGATTATTTCTCGTCGTAGCTGTCCTTATCGTCGAATGAAAGTATGGGAGGCCAGCGAAGCTACCGCCACCTTATTTGATTCAGACCAAATCGGTGAAAACCATTTAGGGCATATTGTCGAAAACAGAATCACCCAGTTGGCACTACTGGAAACACTGAAGCAGCACTCGAATGTTGATTTAATTTGTCCAGCCAAAACGCGTCGAGTCGATTATTCGGCCGGTTCAAGTATTGTTGAATTGGAGGATGGACGAGAAATTATTGGGCGTTTATTGATCGGGGCTGACGGTGGTGAGTCGCGAGTGCGACAAGCAGCGGGAATCGGAATTACCAAGTGGGATTACAACCAACAAGCGTTGGTTGCTTCCGTAGTGACAAGCTATCCACAACAGGATATCACTTGGCAGCAATTTACACCGACAGGTCCGTTAGCTTTTTTGCCACTTTCAGGCTATCACGCCTCGCTGGTATGGTATAACACACCCGACCAAGTCAAACGCTTAATGGCATTATCTGATAAGGCATTTCTTGATGCCGTCCATCAAACCTTTCCTAAGTCGATTGGTCAAATTGATCAACTTTTGGAACGAGGTTTCTTTCCCCTCAGGCGTCAACATGCACAAGCCTACGTTGCCGAAGGAGTCGCATTGGCGGGAGATGCAGCTCACATGATCCATCCGCTTGCGGGGCAGGGCGTCAATATCGGTTTTATGGATGTGGCCATGTTGGCTGAGGTGTTGCTTGAGGCTGAGGCGCAAGGTGAGGCGTTCTATAGCCTAGATACCCTGAAAAAATATGAGCAAGCCAGACGCAAGCAGAACTTACTGATGATGCAAACCATGGATGCCTTTTACCATGTATTCAGTAACAATAACTTACCTTTAAAACTGTTACGTAATATTGGATTGGGCGTCGCTGACAAACTGCCTTTTGCGAAGCCACATGTCACTCGATTTGCAATGGGAATTGAAGGGCCCGTTCCAAATTTAGCAAAAAGGACTTAAGGTTTAGCTAAACGTTTTTATATGTGGTGTCGATGCTACTCAACTAAACACTGTCGGGTCATCCGTAAAAATACCATCGACGCCCATGGCAAACATTTTCTCAGCAGCATCTGGACTGTTGACCGTATAAACGTACAACTCTAATCCAGCCTCTTTAATAGCGTGTGCTTGATCCTTTGTTAACAGCGCATGATAGAGGTGTACACTCACAGCATTAATCGCAACAACCCAATCCTGCCAATTCTCAGGCAAACCTTCCCATAACTGTCCGAGTTTCCAATCGGGTTTTCGTTGGTGTATTAATTTTAGAATCTCATGATCAAAACTGGAAATAATTAACCGATCAAAATCCTGCCAGTGATTTTCTAGAGCCGTAATGGTCGGATCTACTATCTGCTCGGGTGTAAAGTAGTCGTATCGTTTAATCTCTAAATTGAGACCTATTTTTTGGGCTGATAAGTGAATGAGCATCTCTTCAAGCGAGGGAATACGCTCCTCATGAAACTCAGTTGAAAAAATGACTACCTATATCCAAGTGTTCTAAGGATTGAAAACTAAGTGTCGAAAGTTCGCCCTGAGAAGTCGTTAATCGATCGAGCGTATCGTCATGAAAAATAACAACTCGCCCATCAGCCAATAAATTGGCATCTATTTCAACCCAGTCAATACCCAGTGATTGGGTGACTTTCATAGCGGCAAGGGTGTTTTCCGGCGCTAAGGCAGCACATCCTCGATGCGCTATGATTCGACTTGCAATCATCAAAATTTCCTCTAGAGAACAGCGTTATAATTTTTTCAATTGTTGCCAAAGCAAATAGATAACCACTAGAGATAAACAGATGTTAGATACTGGCATCGCTATCCAAACACCTGATTGCCCAATTAAAGTCGCAGTATAGCTAAAAAAGGCAGTTGAATAACAATATTTCCCATGCTGACAAAAGTAGCAGGTCTGCCTTTGCCCAAGGCTTGAAACCAACAAGCGGCAATCACAAGAAAACCGTCTAAAAAAAAGCGCGAATAGCTGTAGTCGAATCGCTAAAACTGTAATATCAAGGAGTTGCTCGTCATGTCGATTAAACACAGCGGCGAAGTAAGCTGGTGCGATTAACATCATTAGTGTAAAGAGAATTCCACTACCCACACCCACTTTGAGGGCTAGAATGAAAGTTTGCTTTACACGCTCTATCTGTTTCGAACCATAGTAATAACTCACCAAAGGCTGCATACCCCCCGCAACACCTTCTGCGGCGAGATAATAGAATGCCATCAAATATCCAGTGATACTGTAGGCAGCTACTTCGAGGCTGGAACCGTACTTCATCAGTAACAGATTGTGTAACACTACTGAAAAACTGATGTAGAGATACATAATCATGCTTGAAAAGCCGGTGGTCAGGATTCGTTTTACAATCACTAACTGAGGTAGGAGGTCCTTAAGGATTAATCTGACCTGTTGCTGCTTATACAAAAGGGTATAAAGACACAGGAGAATGGAAAGTGATTCTGCTAACAAAGTGGCGAATGCCGCGCCTCTTAGCCCCCAGCCAAGCCAGGCAATAAAAATGGCATCAAAGATAATATTGAAAACGGCACCTACTAAAATCGCTAGGGTTGCCATTCTTGGCGCTCCTAGATTTCTAACTAGGAAAGGGAAAACAATACTGGCCATAACAATGGGAGAACCCAATGTCATGACAAGAAGGTAATCCCTGCCAAACTTGGCGGCATCATCAGTAGCCCCTTGAATACTGAGAAACAGGTCGATATTGGTTACAAGGATAATGGCCAACGGAAGGCCCAGTATAATAGGTAAAAACAGGCCTGCACTGATATATCTTCTAGCAAGCAAAACCTCTTTAGCTCCCATTGAAAGCGAAGCCTGTGCACCACTTCCGATTCCCAGCATCATTCCCACGGCGAGCAGAACGCCAATAAAGGGCCAAGCAAAGTTAATGCCTGCTAGTCCATTGGCACCAACATAATGACCGACAAAAATACCATCAATGATTTGATAGGTACCACTGACCAGTAAGGCGGCTAAAGAGGGGAGAGTGTAATGCCAAAAGGCTTTGTGAAGTGGGGCGGTATTTAGGTTCATCAGTGAACATCACAGGCTTCAATCAGTTGTGAAGCACTATAACCAAGATATAAAGCTTTAACGACCTTTTACTTAAAACAAATTAAAAAGGGCCTAAATTAAGGCCCTTTATCAATTATTCAGCTGTAATCGTTATGATTAACTGTTGTCTGAAGCTGGTTTAGCCGCTGGAGCTGCTGCTTTACGTGCGGTAGCGGGTTTAGCCGCTGGCTTCGCTGCAGCTGCCACAGGCTTTTCAGCAACTTCTGCTTTAGGTGCAGCAGGTGCTGCCGCTTTAGCCGGTGCTTTTGCTTTAGCTGGAGCCGTTGTTGGCATCAACTTAGACAGATCAAACTTGCTCAGATCAAACTGTTTGAACTCGTTCATAAAAGGTGCATCGCTTAGGTCTGCAATGCTTTTTTTCGACGATTTCAGTGAGTTGATCTTTCGCTTCAGACATCGTTGCCAATTCTTTTTCAGCAACATCTGTGAATTTAGCATCCAACGTCTTTAAGAATTCGATCTGGAGTTTGATCGCTTCTTTAGGATCTTTAGCATCTACAAGAGACTTGAATTGAGCCAAACTAGCATTGACAAAATCTGATACGTAGTCAGCTTGAATAGCCATAAGCTTTTCAGCGGTTTTACGGTTGATTTCTGCCATTTCGATAGCCGGAGTAAATTTCTCTTTTACTGGCTCAAATTGCTCTTCAGCTTGCTTCATGAAACTGTCAGAAAGCTCTTTCATTGGCTTCATCGCTTCATTAAAGCTATCTGTGACTGGCTTCATCGCGTCTTCAAACGTTTTTTTCAGGTCTTTCATCGGGTCTGTCATGGTGTGATCCTCAAACTATCCATTATTTGTGCAGTGCAGCATAAAGACCTTTCTACAGAAATAGGAAGGATGTGTCAAATTATTTTTGCACTGCACAATGAGATCATCACTTCTTAGTGAAGTTTTTCATCATTTTTTGTACTTCAGCCAAGTAGTCACTGTCACCCATCTCTTCAAGTGTTTTTTCCATCAGTAGGGTGAGTTGTGCTTTAGCTTCGCTGAGTGCAGAGATCTCTTGTTGTGCGATATCGGTGGCTTTCGCTTCGATCTCTTTCATGTAACGAATTTGTGCTTCAATAGCAGTTTTAGGATCTTTAACTTCAGTTAAGGCTTTCATTTGAGCTAAACTTGAGTTCACAAAGTCACTGACATATTGCGACTGAAGGCTAATCAGTTTTTCAGCAGTTTTCTTGTTGATTTCAGCCATATCCATAACAGGCTTCATAGTATTTTTGATCTGATCGTACATTGGGAACACCTCGAAGTTTAAAATAACTGTATTATTGTGCGTTGCAACAAAGTGCCTAATGTAGTCAGGACTCTGTTCTGTGTCAATGGCTGAAAAGCATCTTGATACCTCAATCTCGACACCAGAATTAAGTATCAAACTGTCAGTATTGATTGTCTCCTAGATCAGAGCAATTCACCTGATGAACAGGTACAATCAACACATCATTATAGCACAAGCTGGCTGTTCAAAAATTGATCAGCGTCATGTTTCAAGAGCAGGACTTATTTTTTATGACCGAAGCGAATTATTACTCTGACCCTCATTCCAGTTTTATATTTCTGCGCAAACAATGGATTGAGTCACTTGCTATTGATGTGTTGGAGTTCGAGCATCGTCAAACAGGTGCAAAGCATTACCATATCCAAGCGGATAACGATGAAAATGTTTTTCTTGTTGCTGTGCGAACCATGCCAGAGGACTCTACCGGTGTAGCACATATTCTTGAGCATACGGTGTTATGCGGCAGTGAGCGTTTTCCCGTGCGTGATCCTTTTTTCATGATGACGCGACGTTCACTCAATACCTTTATGAATGCTTTTACCAGTAGTGATTGGACGGCTTATCCCTTTGCCAGTCAAAACACTAAAGACTTTTACAATTTATTGGATGTTTACCTAGATGCAGTGTTTTTCTCGCGTTTAGATCCTTTAGACTTTGCTCAGGAAGGGCATCGTGTTGAGTTTGAAGATCCCGAAAACTCCGAGTCCGATTTGGTTTATAAAGGTGTCGTATATAACGAGATGAAGGGCGCCATGAGCTCTCCAACATCGACACTCTGGCAAACCCTAACGCGTTACCTGTTCCCGCAAACCACCTATCATCATAATTCGGGTGGAGAGCCTTCCTGTATTCCAGATTTAACCTACGATGCTTTGCTGAACTTTTATCGCAGCCATTATCACCCGAGTAATGCCGTGATAATGACCTTTGGTAATTTGCCCGTTGCTGATATTCAAGCACGAGTTGATCAACAAGCCTTGTCTCGCTTTGAGCGTAGCGAGTTAACACTGCAAGTCGAAGATGAAAAACGTTACTTTTCACCGCTTCGAGTAGAGGAGGGTTATGCCTGTGATCAACCCTCTACCGAAAAGCAGACACATCATGTGATGGGCTGGTTGTTACCTCGATCAATTGATACTGAAGCCTTAATGGAAGCGCATCTGTTATCTCAAGTGCTACTGGATAACTCTAGCTCGCCCCTTCGTGCCGCTCTTGAATCCTCTGAACTCGGTTCCTCGCCATCTCCCATGTGTGGTTTAGAGGACTCTAACCGAGAAATGAGTTTTGTATGTGGTATCGAAGGAAGCGAGCCAGAGCATGCGCAGGCCTTCGAGAAACTGGTTCTCGATACCTTAACAGAGATCGTTGAAAAAGGTGTCGATCAATCCATGGTTGAAGCGCAGTTGCATCAACTCGAATTGTCTCAGCGTGAAATTACGGGTGATGGTATGCCCTTTGGTCTGCAACTCATGTTAGCAGGACTTTCCGCGGGTATTCATCGGGGTGATCCTTTGAGTGCTCTGAATATTGATCCTGCACTTGAGTCCTTACGTGAAAAAATCAAATCACCACAATTTATTCCATCGTTAGTTCAACGCTGGCTTTTAGACAATCCTCACCGTGTTCGAGTAACGCTTAGACCGGATGCTGATCTGAGCGCCCGACGTGAAGCTGCAGAAAAACAGCGCTTAGCTGCGATTAAATCGCGTTTATCTGAAGCAGAAGCCAAGCAGATCATCGAACGCACTAAAGCACTAGAGATGCGTCAAACCCAAGTGGATGATGACAGTGTTTTACCTGTGTCACCTTACAGGATGTACCCACATCAATTAAATTCCCAACTCCGATTAACCTCGCAGGATTGGGTCATGGGTCTCGATGGTACGCTGCTGGAACCAATGGTTTGTCTTATCAACAAATGATTATTGATTTACCGCTGCTGTCGGATGCTGAACAACAGCTTTTACCGCTGTATAGCCATTGCTTAACTGAGTTGGGCTGTGGCGAAAGAGATTATCGACAGAATCAAGCTTATCAAAGTGAAATCACAGGTAGCTTTACGGCAAGTGCTTCGGTAAGAGGCGCTCCAGATGATGCACAGCAGGTATCAGGTTTCTTGGTGCTGTCAGGCAAGGCGCTAGCCGTCAATCAAGAGCGCTTAGCGAGTTTAATGGCTGAAACACTAAAGGACGCTCGCTTCGATGAACTAAAGCGTATTCGGGAAATTGTTGCACAAATGCGATCTCGTCGCGTTAACAGCATTACAGGGAGAGGACATGCACTGGCGATGCAGGCTGCATCCGCAGATTATAGCCCTGCCGCAAAACTAGCTCACCTTACCACCGGCCTTGAAGGCATTCGACGCCTGAAAGCTCTGGATAAAACGTTAGATGAACCCTCGGCTATACAAAATCTAGCAGACGCCATGGCCGCTTTGCATAAACGCATTCAAACATCTCCTCGTCGTTTATTGCTTGTCGGTGAAGCGGAGCATCAGGCGGTTTTGGAGCAAAGCTATCAGCAACAGCTTTTAACCTTGGCTAGCGTTGATCAAGCATTCAATTCATTTGCGTTACCCCATACACACAGTGCAGTTAAGCAGATTTGGCTGACAGATACGCAAGTTAACTTCTGTGCCATGGCATTTCCAACGGTCACCAGTCAGCATCCCGATGCGGCTGCTTTAACTGTGTTAGGCGACTATCTACGCAATGGTTATCTGCATCGCTCTATTCGTGAACAAGGCGGTGCCTATGGTGGCGGTGCTGCACAGGATAATGGTGATGCCGTGTTCCGTTTTTATTCCTATCGCGATCCGCGTATTGAAGGAACCTTAGCGGATTTTCTGGCTGCAAAAGAGTGGTTGGTTAATTCGACTCCTGATCCCAAAAAAGTAGAGGAAGCGATTTTAGGGGTAGTCAGTTCGATCGACAAACCTGCTTCACCGGCAGGAGAGGCGAAGAAAGATTTTCACGCTGAACTCTTTGGACGCACACAGGAGATGCGACGTGATTTCCGAGCACGTATTCTTCAGGTCACCGGTGAAGACCTGCAGCGTGTTGCGAATACTTGGCTTAATCCAGAGCGCCAGAGTGTAGCTATCGTGTCAAACGCTAAGCTTTCAGCCAGTTTACCCGAGAGTTATCAGCGGATAGAAATTTGAGTCCTCTTACACTGGGTGCACTGCTGATCGTTTTATCAGAAATGTTTCTGGTAGGCAGCGGCATGATTATTCGGCAGGTCAGTAATGATCTGCCGATTGAAGTGATTGTGTTGATGCGAAACCTGTTAAGCTTGGTTTGGCTGATGCCTTGGATTCTAAGACAAGGCACTAAAGAAATTCCGACGCGACGAGTGCATTTGCATTTTTTGAGAGCGCTGATCGGTGTCACCGCTATGAGTTGCTTGTTTTATTCTTGGGCACATTTGCCATTAGGCCAAGCTGCCATGCTAAAACAAACGGCACCTTTCTTCTTACCTCTGATCGCACTCTGGTGGTTAAAAGAACCCATTTCAACGCGCGTAAAAGTGGCCATTCTGGTTGGTTTTACGGGAGTGGCGTTTATCTTACAACCTGACGATGGCGTTCTTCATATCGCCGTATTGGTAGGTTTGGTTGGCGCAATGTTGGGTGCATTAGCGAAGGTAACTATTCGTTCAATGCGTGGCAGTGAGTCGCCTAATAAAATCGTGTTTTACTTTGCCTTTTTTGGCTCGCTTTTGGCGGCTATCCCTGCCTCTATGAACTGGGTCATGCCAACACTAACACAATTTATTTGGTTGTTTGGTTTGGCTGCCACATCAACCATGGCGCAATTGTTGTTAACCCGTGCCTATGGCATGGCACCTGCGGGGCAGTTAGGTCCTTTCACCTATGCATCTGTTATTTTTGCTACCTTAATGGGGTGGTTGATTTGGAACGAAACCGTCAATATCTTCACTTTACTGGGCATTATGATTGTATGTTTTGCGGCCTTAATTATGCTGAGAGGTCAGGCCAAGCCAGAATAAATTCTGGTTCATTCGAGTTTTATTAAAGCGTATTATCTGAGGAATGCGTTTTATCTCGAAAAATGAATGGAAAACCAGCGCTCATTACTACTGTTAATAAAGGAATTGCACGATGGGGTTATCACAAAAAACGCCTACTCATGGAAATTTTTTCGTTCGGGTGGATTTGATCAGGTTCAGATCGATACGCCTGAAGATTTATTGCATTTAGCACAGCTTGATCAAAAGCTCTGGTCCGTTTTAGCTTGTCCCACACAAGGTCTTGAATTTGACCCTCGCACCTTAGCACTTTTAGATCAAGATGGTGATGGTCGTATTCGTGCACCTGAAATCATTCAGGCCGTCAACTGGGTGTTAAAGGTGCTCAAAAACCCCAGTATTCTCTTTGATGGTCAATCATCACTTCCCTTAGCCGCTATCAACGAAATGGATGAGGAAGGGCAAAACTATTAAGCACTGCAAAACAAGTGCTGGATTATCTCGGCAAACAGGATGTTGAGTGCATCTGTCTTGACGAGGTTTCTGATACCACTAAGCTTTTCACTCCAGATCATTTTAATGGTGATGGCGTTATCGCCCAACAAATTACGGGGGATGAGACACTCGTCAAAGCGATCAATTTGATTATTGAGTGTTATGGCGCTGAACAAGATCGTAGTGGTGAACCCGGCATCAATAAAGAGAAACTGGATCAATTCTTCGAGGACGCAAAGACTTTATCAAGCTGGCTGGCAGAGGCTGAACTGTCACCACAAGAAATATTACCCTTGAATGAAAATACAGCGGCGGCGGCAGCTTTGTTTGAACAAATTCAAGCGAAAGTAGATGACTTTTTTACCCGCTGTCAGCTTGCGGTATTTGATGAAAAGTCGGCTCTGTCACTCAATCCTGCTGACGAGCTTTATTTAGCTTTATCACAACAATCGCTAGACTCAGGATCAGAAGGGATTGCAGCCTTACCTATCGCCATCGTCGCAGCGGGAAAAAAACTTGCCTTTAAGTCATGGCGTTAATCCAGCCTGGTCAGCACTCATTCAGCAGTTTAAGCAGGATGTTGTGTTGCCTATTTTGGGCGAAGGTGATGAGTTATCCCAGCAAGCTTGGGCAGATCTGTCTGCTCGTTTTAAAGCTTATCGTCAATGGATGCAGAATAAACCCGTAAACCCTTTAGCTTCGATTGATAATCAAGACCTCAAAGAGTTAACCGATGAAAAAGTCTATGACGCCTTAGCCGACTTAATTGAGCGTGATTTGAATGCTGATACCGCCGCCGATTTAATACTGAGTTTGGAAAAGCTCATTCGCTTTAATCGAGACTTAGTTACGCTACTCAGAAACTATGTCAACTTAGCTGATTTTTATGGCGCAGAGCGCAAGGCTATTTTCCAAGCTGGGACACTTTACCTTGATCAACGCAGTTGCGAGCTTTGTTTACGAGTAAACGATTTAGATAAACACTCGCAACAGGCTAACTTAAGCGGTGCCTACTTAATCTACTGCCAATGTACCCGTTTGGGTTCAGATCCAATGACCATTGTTGCCGCCATGACAGGTGGCGATGTTGATGACATGATGGTCGTTGGGCGTAATGGAATTTTCTATGATCGTGAGGGTAAGGACTGGCATGCAACCGTTGTTAAGGTGATCGAAAACCCTATCAGCGTAAGACAAGCCTTTTGGACACCCTATAAGCGCATTGCGCGTATGATCAATGATCAGATCCAGAAGTTTGCGGCCGCTAAAGACAAAGCCTTTGAGGACAGGTCGGCGGCGAGTGTCGCTGACGCCAAACCACCAACCGCTCAAGCGTTTGATATTGCCAAATTTGCCGGTATTTTTGCAGCAGTAGGGTTAGCGTTTGGTGCCTTAGGCACGGCATTGGCGGCAATCGTTTCTTCGATAGTGCAACTTCCTTTGTGGCAAATACCGCTTGTGTTTATCATCGCTATGCTGCTGATTTCAGGCCCCTCAATGCTAATGGCTTCGTTAAAGCTTCGTCAGCGTAACCTAGGACCGCTCCTAGATGCGAACGGTTGGGCGGTCAATACCAGAGCGAGAATCAATATTCCATTTGGTGGCTCATTAACGGGTGTAGCCGCTTTACCGAAAGGCGCTAAACGCACCCACTATGATCCCTATGCAGATAAAAAATCTCCCTGGAAATCAATACTAATAATTTGTCTGTTAGTAGCCGCTATAGTGGCCGGTGGACACCAGCTAGGCTGGTTTGATGGATTGATCGGTCACACTGAAGTGGAAGAGGTGGAAGTAGTTGAGCCGACTGTCGAGAAACTGAACGAAGAATAAACCTTATTGATCGGGTCCATCATCTCACCGAAGTGAATGATGGACCCTTTTTTATCCGCGCAAACGCTAGCGTTTGGTTAAGGTATACACCACTTCCGTTGCAGGCTTTTTCTTTGCCCACACACCGTCAAAACGTCCTTGAACCTTAACGTCAAACCAGGGTGAAAAGAGTTGCTGAACTTCCTCTTCTCGAACACAAAAAGGTGGGCCTTTCAGCATACCATCGTCATACTCAAGTGAAATGAGTAAGATATGGGCGTCAGCGGGTAAGAGTGTTGCCATATGTTTGGCATAATCCACGTCGCATTTCCGGTGGTAAGGCAATCAAAGATGCTCTGTCATACACCGCTTCAATCGGTGCGATATCTTCAGGGGTTAGACTGAAAAAGTCACCGGCTAATAAACGTATCTGCTCGCTGGTAAACTCAATAAAGTGACCACGTTCTTCACGGGTATAGGGGAGTTGGTTTTCGGTAAAAAACTGCGCTAACGCCATTTCACTCAGTTCAATACCCAGCACGGCATGGCCCTGTTCGCGAAGCCACAGCATATCCAAGCTTTTACCACACAAAGGAACAAACACAGGAGCACCATCACGGATTCCCAGTGCTTGCCAATGACTGCTTAAATATTCGTTGATCTCTTCTTGATGGAAGCCGATTTGATTAAGCTCCCATCGATCTTTCCAAAATTGATGTTCCACGTCAGTGATCTCTTTCTATCAATCAGTTTTGTTCAGGCTCATATCCCAAGTTAGGGGACAACCAGCGTTCCGCTTCAGCCATGCTCCAGCCTTTACGGTGCGCATAGCTTTCGACCTGATCTTCACTCAGTTTACCAATACCAAAATATTGCGATTCTGGGTGGCTAAAGTACCAGCCACTGACCGCTGCCGTGGGTAGCATGGCGTAGCTATCCGTGAGGGTAATGCCGGTGTTTTCTTCGACACTGAGCAGTTGCCACAGAAGACCTTTCTCCGTGTGTTCAGGGCAGGCTGGGTAGCCTGGTGCCGGTCGAATGCCTTGATACTGCTCTTTAATCAGTGCTTCGTTATCCAGAGACTCATCCTGAGCATAACCCCAAAACTCACGTCTGACACGGGAGTGCAGGTGCTCAGCAAAAGCTTCTGCAAGACGATCAGCAACCGCTTTCACCATAATGCTGTTGTAGATATCCTGACGCGATTCATAGTCTGCCACTAATTCATCGACACCAAAACCGGTACTGACTGCAAAGCCACCGATCCAATCGGGCTGACCACTGGCTTTCGGCGCCACAAAGTCAGCCAGACACATGTTCGCTTTACCTTCGATTTTTTTGTACCTGTTGGCGCAACTGATGCACACGCATCAAGGTTTGCTCACGATCAACGCCGGTATAAAGCTCGATATCGTCATGTCCTACCTGATTGGCAGGGAAGAGACCGATCACGGCATGGGCTTGAATCCGTTTGTTGTTGATCAGATCATCCAGCATCGCTTGAGCATCTGCAAACAACTTGGTTGCTTCTTCACCAACGACTTCGTCAGTCAAAATTCTGGGATAACGACCCGCCAGCTCCCAGGATTGGAAGAAGGGTGTCCAATCAATAAAGTCTCGAATCTGATTGAGGTCATAATCCTTAAACACATGAATACCGGGTTTAAGAGGTTGTGGCGGAGTATAGGCGTCCCAATCAATAGGGTAGTGATTGGCTCTGGCGGCCTCTAACGTGACTCGGCGAGAGTCTTGTTGCCGCTCGGCGTGACGCTCACGCACTGCTTGATATTCTTCTTTTATCTCTTTGATAAATTGATCTTTTCTTTCCTTAGATAGCAGGGAGGAAGCCACGCCTACTGAACGAGAAGCATTGGTGACATGCACCACCTGATTGTTCTTGTAGTGAGGTTCAATCTTCACCGCAGTATGCGCTTTCGATGTGGTCGCACCACCGATCATCAGCGGTATCTGGAAGCCTTGGCGTTGCATCTCTTTGGCGACGTGAACCATCTCATCCAATGACGGTGTAATCAAACCGGATAGACCAATGATGTCGGCATTATGTTCGCGGGCGGTTTTCAGGATGGTTTCACTCGGCACCATCACACCCAGATCGATCACTTCAAAGTTGTTACACTGCAGTACCACACCCACGATATTCTTGCCGATGTCATGCACGTCACCCTTTACGGTGGCCATGATCACTTTGCCAGCAGAACTACTGGCATTATCGGCTTTAGCAGCCTCAATGTAGGGCATTAAGTAAGCCACCGCTTTTTTCATCACGCGAGCGGATTTCACCACCTGTGGTAAGAACATCTTACCGGCACCAAACAGATCACCGACGACACCCATGCCATCCATTAACGGCCCTTCAATCACTTGAATAGGACGATCGAACTTTTGACGACACTCCTCGACATCCTCGTCGATATAGTCAGTGATGCCTTTAACTAAGGCGTGCTCAAGACGTTTTTCGACATTCTGTTCGCGCCATGATAGATCTTGCGTACTCGAAGTTTCGCTTGCACCCCCACGGTACTTTTCCGCCAGTTCCAGCATACGCTCAGTGGCATCGCTGCGGCGGTTCAAGACGATATCTTCTACATGCTCTTTCAGGTCAGCCGGTAGGTCGTCATAGATCGCTAATTGACCAGCGTTGACGATGCCCATGTCCATGCCATTGCGAATGGCGTGATAGAGGAACACACAGTGAATCGCTTCACGCACTTTATCGTTACCACGGAAAGAGAAGGACACGTTAGACACACCCCCCGAAACCATGGCGTAGGGCAGATGCTTTTTGATCCAATGCGTGGCTTGAATAAAGTCCACAGCATAGTTGTCATGCTCTTCAATTCCGGTGGCAATCGCAAAGATATTAGGGTCAAAAATAATATCTTCGGGCGGGAAGCCGACTTTTTCAGTCAAGACTTTGTAGGAGCGCTCACAAATCTCTATTTTGCGCTGATAGGTATCGGCTTGTCCGGTTTCATCGAAGGCCATCACCACGACAGCCGCACCATAACGACGAATCTTACGCGCTTGCTCGATGAAGTTTTCTTCACCTTCCTTCAAGCTGATGGAGTTAACTATGCCTTTACCTTGAATACGCTTTAAGCCTTGCTCCAGAATCTCCCACTTGGAAGAGTCGAGCATGATGGGTACTCGAGAGATATCGGGTTCTGAGGCAATTAGATTCAAGAAGCGTATCATCGCCGCTTCAGCATCCAGCATCCCTTCGTCCATATTGATATCGATAATCTGGGCACCCGACTCAACCTGCTGACGAGCGACATCAAGCGCGGTTTCATAGTCACCTTCTTTGATGAGTCGGCGAAAGCGAGCTGAACCGGTAACGTTGGTCCGTTCACCCACGTTCACAAACAGGGTATCCGCACCAATATTCAAAGGTTCGAGACCCGCCAGTCGACACTCAACCGCAATATCCGGGATTTGACGAGGAGGGCAGTTTTCAATGGCTTCACGGATCACGCGGATATGATCTGGCGTCGTACCACAGCAGCCACCAACAATATTAACAAAACCTGATTCCGCCCATTCATGAATCTCCACCGCCATCTGCTCAGGGGTTTCATCATATTCACCAAAGGCATTCGGTAAACCAGCGTTAGGGTGAACCGACACATAGGTATTGGCAATACGTGACAACTCTTCGACATATTGACGCAGCTCTTTGGGACCCAAGGCACAGTTCAAGCCGATACTAATAGGGCGAGCGTGATTGACGGAGTTCCAGAAGGCTTCAGTGGTTTGTCCCGATAAGGTACGTCCCGAGGCATCGGTAATGGTGCCAGAGATCATCACCGGAATACGGATTTGGTGATCATCAAAATACTGCTCAACAGCATAGATAGCTGCTTTAGCATTTAGAGTATCAAAGATGGTTTCGATCAAAATCAGATCCGAACCACCTTCTAATAATCCGTCAATGGATTCGGTATAGGCTTCCACCAACTCATCGAATGACACATTGCGATAACCGGGATCATTAACGTCAGGAGAGATAGAGGCAGTCCGGTTGGTCGGGCCTAATACACCCGCTACATAACGAGGGCGATCCGGTGTTTCAACACTCACCAAATCACAGGCTTCTCTTGCTAAGCGTGCCGCTGCCACGTTGATTTCACGACTGAGACTTTCCATCTCATAGTCAGCCATGGCAATTACCGTGGCGTTAAAGGTGTTGGTTTCGATGATGTCAGCACCAGCGCGCAGATATTCCAAGTGAATATCTCGAATCAGATCCGGTTGCGTTAGCACTAATAAATCATTGTTGCCTTTAACATCGACATGCCAATCAGCAAAACGACTACCTCGGTAGTCAGCTTCTTCAAGTTTACGGTTTTGGATCATGGTGCCCATACCACCATCCAGAATCATAATGCGCTGGTTCAGCGTCTTTTCAAGCGAGTTGAAGGTTGCGGATTTACTCACGAAGTAATGCCTTTGTTAATGACGGACACAAAATTATCGTGAATTGTACCTGAAAACCTGACAGGTTTGCCTGAACCCTGCTCATGTTGGGATGAAAAAGTTTCTAATTGGCGAAAAAGAGAAAAACTTGAATATCAACATCAGCTTGGCTCAGATTGTCGACACATGAGTTAAGCAAGCTAAAATTATTTTAATTTTGCATAAGCCCGCATTCTGTAGCTTTCAGAGTCATATAGTCAAAAATCATCCTTTTGTCTTAGTTAAATTGTGGTCTAGTTTCGTTAAAGTGTTCGCCTATGTCAGGGTCAAGTGTCAACAATAATAAGACCAGCCCCTCAAATTCGTGCTACTAACTAATCAAAAGGGCCCGCTCTATGTCCTATCATGCTGAATACACTCAATCTGTTGAAAATCCGGAAGCCTTTTGGGCAGAAAAAGCAGCCGATGTGCCCTGGTACAAAAAGCCGGAACAGATTCTGTCAAAAGATGAAAACGGTATCTATCGCTGGTTTGCCGATGGTGAAATGAACACCGCTTATATGGCGCTTGATTACCATGTAGAGCAGGGGCGTGGTGATCAGCTTGCGGTTATCTACGATTCGCCCGTGACCGATACAAGAAGCACCCTAACCTACAAAGAGATGCGCGATCAGGTTGCCTTGTTTGCTGGCGTTCTAAAAGATCAGGGCGTCGAAAAGGGTGATCGTGTTGTCCTCTATATGCCAATGATCCCTGAAGCTTTGATTGCGATGCTAGCTGTTGCTCGCTTAGGTGCCATTCACTCAGTCGTGTTTGGCGGGTTTGCGCCACATGAGTTAGCAGTACGTATTGAAGATGCCGAACCTAAAGTACTTGTTTCAGCATCTTGCGGTGTTGAAGTCAAAAAAATTATTGAATACAAACCGATGCTGGACGAAGCAATTTCTCTTTCAGCACATAAACCTGATGCTTGCATTATTCTGCAACGTCCACAAGCCAAAGCTGAATTGATTGACGGTCAAGACGTTGATTGGGATCAAGCCATGGCTAAAGCCACACCCTCTGCTTGTGTTCCAGTAAAAGGTACTGATCCACTTTACGTACTTTACACTTCAGGTACGACTGGAAAACCTAAAGGGGTTCAGCGTGATAACGGTGGTCATGCCGTTGCACTGAAATACTCAATGAAAGCCATTTATGACATGAATCCCGGAGATGTTTTCTGGGCAGCATCGGATGTTGGCTGGGTGGTGGGTCACTCTTACATTGTCTACGCACCATTACTTGCTGGTTGCACCACCGTTGTGTATGAAGGCAAACCTGTTCGTACTCCAGATGCCGGTGCTTTCTGGCGTGTCTGTGCGGACTACAAAGTCAAAGCCTTATTTGCGGCGCCAACCGCTTTCCGCGCCATTAAGAAAGAAGATCCAGAAGCGCTAGAATTCAAAAAGTACGACACCTCAGCACTGAAAACCATCTTCATGGCAGGTGAGCGCTTGGATCCACCGACTTATGACTGGACCGTTGAAAAAACAGGTAAGCCGGTTGTGGATCACTGGTGGCAAACAGAAACAGGCTGGGCGATCTGTGGTAACTTAACCGGCATCGAGTTGAAGCCGACGAAACCAGGTTCATCGACCTTGCCAATTCCTGGCTATAACATTGAGATTCTTGATTCTGAAGGCAATCCATTGCCACGTGGTGAACAAGGATCTATTGCCATCAAGCTACCGCTTCCGCCGAGCTGTCTTGCAACAGTTTGGGGTGATTTTGAACGCTTCCGTACCGGTTATTTAACTGAAGCGCCTGGATACTACACCACTGGTGATGGTGGTTACATGGATGAAGAGGGTTACGTCTTTATCATGGGACGTACCGATGATGTCATCAACGTAGCCGGTCACAGACTGTCTACTGGTGAAATGGAAGAAATTGTTGCAGCGCATCCCGCTGTTGCAGAGTGCGCCGTGATCGGCGTCAACGATCCGCTCAAGGGACAAGCACCAATAGGTCTTGTACTGTTGAAAGATGGGGTGGATACGGAAGAAGAGGTACTGGAAAAAGAACTGATTGCTATGGTGCGTAAAGAGATAGGGCCAATCGCCTGCTTTAATCGTGCCATTGTTGTTCAGCGCTTGCCAAAGACCCGCTCCGGAAAGATCCTCCGTAAGTTGCTTCGTCAAATCGCTGATGGTAAGGAATATACCATTCCGTCAACGATTGATGACCCAGCGTCACTTTCGGAAATCGAAGACATCATGAACGCTCAAGGATTGGTCACTAAGTCCTAATCAAGAGAGTCACTGTTTTTGGATCTCATAAGGCAGCTTAGGCTGCCTTTATTCGTTCAATTATCCCTTCAAATGCTGGATCAAGTACCCCATTTTATGACATCCTTATAGCGGAAGAATAAAGAGTTTGCTTTTTAGCAGGGAGATCGTGTTATTCAAACCCTCATCTATGCCCACCGACTTTCAAATTGGCTAAAGTCTGCCGCAATTGGTACTGGCCTTATGCTGTGTGCTGGATTTGTTTCTGCGGATCAGCTTGCTCTAAGAATTGATGGTGTAAGTGACGAAGTTGCCGGTAATGTTAGAGCTTTTTCTAAGCATTGCCTCACTCGAAAGCCAGCAAATAACCAGTGAAAGCCGCCTGCGATTTTTGCATCGCAGAGCCTTGGATGAAATTCGACTCGCCCTTGAGCCGTTCGGTTTTTACAATCCGGAAATTACCAGCGAACTCACGCAGCTCGCTAATGGAGACTGGTTAGCGTCATACCAAATTAATCCAGGTCCACAAGTCACGTTAACACGAGTTAACATTCGCCTCTTAGGTGAGGGGAAAACAGATCCCGTTTTGAATGAGATTATCGAATCCAGCGCGCTTAGAGAGGGTGTCGCTCTGGATCATCAAGCCTATAACCGCCTTAAGAACAGACTGCAATCGGTTGCTGCAGAGCGAGGCTATTATCGAGCCAGATTTCAACGTTCTCGCATCTATGTTAACCGCGAAGAGAACACGGCTGAAATTGATTTAAGTTATGCCACCGGTCAACGCACTAGAATTAGTGAAATTCGCTTTTCGGAATCACCCATTTCTGAAAACCTACTGAGACGTTATCCTCGCTTTCAAGAGGGGGACTATATCGATGTCACACAACTGATCGATCTTCAATCAGCACTCATCGATAGTAACTATTTTGCCGATGTCGAAGTGCTTCCTCTAATTAATGAACTAGAGGATGGCGAAATACCTGTTCAGGTGAGCTTGACGCCTCGACCTCGAAACCTTTATCGCGCCGGTATAGGTTTCGGAACCGATACGGGCGCTCGTATTCAGTTGGGTATGGACCGACGCTTCGTGAATAAGAGAGGCCATCGTCTGAATGCTAATTTGAGATTGTCCGAAATTCGAAATGATATTTCCGGTAGTTACATGATTCCGGGAATAGATCCTCGCTTTGATCAATTTGGTGTTCGAGGGCGTTTTACTGAGGAAAACTCCGATACTATCGACTCTAGAACCTATTCAGTGGGTGGCATTTGGCAAAAACAGATTAATGATTGGGAAAGAGTGCTGACTCTTGATCTTGAACAGGAGCAATTTACCTTTGATGGTGATACCCGTAGCGTATTGTTACTGTTACCTCGAGCAAAATTCAGTAAAACCGTTGCTGATGATCTCTTCAATACACGCAAAGGTCATAGTATTGGCTTTTCGGTTGCAGCCGCCTCTGATTCACTTTTGTCTGATATTAGCTTGCTACAACTTACCCTTAATGGAAAACGCGTCGATCCAATGGGGGATAACTGGCGCTTATTGAGTCGTTTTGAGCTAGGTGCCACCTATACTGATAATTTTGATCAAGTTCCGGCGAGCATGAGGTTTTACGCGGGTGGCGATAATAGTGTTCGTGGTTACGACTTCCAAACACTTGGGCCGGTCAGCGCCAAAGGCAATGTCATCGGTGGGCAGTACCTGATGGTGGGTAGTGTCGAAGCCGATTATATGTTTCGACCTAACTGGCGACTTGCTGGCTTTATCGATGCAGGCAATGCTTTTGATGATTTCAGTGAACCGGTTAAAACCAGTGCTGGATTTGGTGTTCGCTGGCAATCACCCGTTGGCCCAATTCGTGTTGATTTAGCTAAACCGCTTGAAGACAGTGGCTTCCGAATACACTTTACGTTGGGACCTGATTTGTGATTTTGAAACGTCTTTTATTTTATCCGCTGTTAATCATTTTACTGCTGATTGCGCTGTTATTAACGATCGTTTTTTGTGCCGGGCGTTCCTGCCATTGCTTTAAAACTAGGCAAAGGATTCATACCTGAAGAGGTTCAGATAGGTTCGATCTCTGGTGCCTTGGCTGGTGGCCTTAAAGTCAACAACATTGTTTATAAACAAGATGATACACTAGTAATGCTCGAAAGCGCTTTACTCGATTGGAAACCATCTTGTTTGCTGAGATCGCGTTTATGTGTCGATCTTTTACACCTTGACGGTTTAACGCTTCATTTACCTGAATCCGAACCACAGCCTGAGTCAGAAAGTGAACCCTTTCAACTGCCCGAGTTGCCTGATGTAAAATTACCTTTTTCATTGCATTTAGGCTCTTTTCAACTCAGTGATGTGTCTGTGCACCAGTCTGAACAGGTATATCGTGTTGAAAGAATTTTTCTTTCCGCAAGTATTGATCAACATATCAGCATTGAGTCTTTTCGAATCGAACAGGGAAGCACTTGGCTCGAGTGGCAGGCACAGCTTCAACCTTTTTGATCGATATGATCTTTCATCAAACCTAAACTGGTTTATCGAGCTTGCCGATATCGAAGCAATTATAGGGCAGCCTCTTGAGACACCGGTGAATTCCAGTATTGTGGGCGGCTTGTCGATATCCGGTGATATAGATCAGCTTAACGCCACGCTCGAAAACCAGTTATCGACTGAGTTAACCGGCAATATTTCCAGTACGATTAAGGCGGAGGTTTCGCCTTATACGGAAGAGTTGCGTATTGAAAAGCTACTCATTCAACTGACAGACGTTGAGACAGAGCTCTCTTTAAGCGGGAAGCTCACTCAATGGTTAGATCCCTTGCTAGATTTTTCAGTAACGGCCAATAATGTTGCTTATCCCATTATTGACGATGGCGAGCCTAAGCTCGTCTCGATACCCCGCGCAGATTTAACTCTAAAAGGCCAATTAAATCAGTATATCGCAGAGCTGTCAGCTTCTATTTCAGGCGCTGATATTCCTGAAACCGCGCTCAACTTTAAGGGTGAGGGAAGTACAGAATCCTTGACAGATTTCACCTTAAACGCAGAGTTACTGGGTGGGAAAGTGAACATTGGTGGCTCGCTAGACTGGGCTTCGGAAATAGCGTGGAACACACAAGTTTTAGTGGAAAACCTGAATCCCGGTCAATTTAATCCGGAGCTGGAAGGTAATATTCAACTCGAATTGGTAACTCAAGGTAAATTAAGCGATTCAGGCCCTAATGTGGATCTAAATATTGTTAACTTATCTGGAGAGCTGAGAGATCAGCCATTAAGTGGTCAAGGTCGTGTGCAATACTCAACGGATGAGATTAACATTGAATCGCTCGTCATCGCTTTAGGTGAAACACAGGTTGATCTTCAAGGACAGATGCAGAATGAGCAATTGGCGATCCGTTTCAACCTTAACGCTCCCAACTTATCATTGCTGTTACCCGAGTTGTCAGGCCAACTCAGTGCGTCAGGCCAATTACAAGGGCCTATGATGACTCCTGCAATTAGCGCGACGCTGTCGGGTGAAAATCTTGCCTTCGATGATAATAAAGTGGCTCGCTTAGAAGGCGATATTCAAGTGGATCTCAGTGGCACAAATAACTCTAATCTTGAGCTCTCTTTGAGCGAGGTTTCTGCGGCTGGTGAATCACTTGATTCGGTAGCAATCACGTTAACTGGACGTCCTGAGCAGCATCGACTCGAACTGGTGACACAAGGAGAGTTGATCGAGTTATCAGCCTTGATTAACGGCCGATTAAATTTAGAAACTCAAGCCTATAACGGCAGTTTATCTGAGCTAAGTCTGGAGAGACGAGAAGTCGGGCGTTGGCAGCAGCAAAGTTCTACAGCTTTTAGATGTCAATAGCCCCGTTTTCAATCTAGATGAGCTATGTTTGCTGCAATCACAGGGCAGCGCAACCCTCTGCCTAACAGCCAGCAAGAACAGTTCAAATCGTACCTCGGCTGAGTTCAGCTTGTCTAATCTGTCACTGCGTCTGTTAGATCCCTATTGGATGGCGTACAAATAGAGTCCAACTTGAATCTATCTGGACAGTTTTCTCAACAAGGCAGTCAACACCCTTCGGCTCAAGTATTGCTCACCACAACACCCGGTAAACTCATTACGCCAGACGATCAGCCTGACTTTGATTTAGACCCCGTTCGTATCAACGCCAATTTGAGCGGTGATAATTTGAATGCAGAGATTGCTGCACCTTTTACTGAAATGGACGGTCAGCTATCTGCAAATCTCGCCATTCAACAACTCTCTAGGCAGCAATTGCTTTCTGGTGATATTGCATTAGACATTAATGATTTAGAAATGATTAGCGTTTTTGTGCCGAATGTTCAAGAGATAGAAGGGCAGCTTCAAGGACGCTTTAATATTTCAGGCAGTATTACACAGCCCGTTGTACGTGGTTTTTTTTGATTTAAAGAACGCGGGTGCAGATCTACCGGCACAGGGTATTCGCTTATCGCCTTTACAGCTTTCTATTCGCTCCGAGGGCGATGAGGGCGAAGTGATGTCCCTGCAAGGGTTAATCGGCTCAGGTCAAGGAGAGATCCGATTAAATGGTGAGTTTAATCTCGCCTCATTTGAAGGATTACTGACCATTCAAGGTGAAAATTTCGAAGCTATGGCGACGGAAATCAACTTGCTCATTTCGCCTGATATGTCGATTATAGTAGATGAAGCGATTCGTGTAGGAGGCAGCATTACCGTACCGTTTGCGCATATCACACCGCCCCGTCAGCAAGCTCAAAATGCAATACGAGCCTCTGAAGATGTTGTCTTTGTGGATGTGGAGGAGGACGGGTTTACTGAAAGAAACCTTCCGCTACTCACTGATTTGGAGTTGATTCTAGGTGATTCAGTGGTAGTGGAAGCCTTTGGCTTTAATGGTCGACTCTTGGGTCGAATTCGTATTCAAGATGATGGTGCCAGTGCGACCCGAGCTTCAGGCACTATACAAGTTGAAAGTGGTGACTATCGTTTATTTGGTCAAAGCATGACGATTCAACGTGGCAGCTTGGTTTTTAGTGGTGGGCCGATTGATAATCCTGGCTTGGATTTAAGAGTTTCAAGAACCATTGACACCGTTGAAGCGGGTGCTCGTATTGTGGGAACCCTTCTCAACCCTGAGTTTACACTTTTCTCAACACCTGCCATGCCAGACAGTAGTATTATGTCTTATCTGATTTTAGGTCGAGGCCCAGGAGAGTCTTCAGCTTCTGAACAGTCAATGATGTTGCAAGCGGCCTTAGCCTTGTCTATGCAGGGTGGCAACACCATCACCGGTCAACTTAGAGAAGAACTGAATTTAGATGAGTTTGGTTTTGATACCGATGACACTGGATCATCTGCCTTCTTTATTGGAAAGTATCTCACCCCTCGTTTATATATACGTTATGGCGTCAGTCTTCTGGAATCGGTTGAAGTGCTCACACTTTCATATCGTCTCAGCTCTATGTGGAAGGTTGAAGCACAAAGTAGTAGTGTTGGAAGTGGTGCAGATTTCTTTTTTACACGTGAACGATAAGCAGGAAAAGGTTTAAAACTTCGTAAAGCTGAAGTATTATTCAGCCTGCTTTAATATACACTTTGAGGATAATAAATAAGATGACAGATCCCGTTTCAGATTATCTGGGACAGTATAGCTACGACCAACTTTGTGAGGTCGAG
This sequence comes from Nitrincola sp., assembly GCA_021208565.1. Lineage (GTDB taxonomy): Bacteria > Pseudomonadota > Gammaproteobacteria > Pseudomonadales > Balneatricaceae > Nitrincola. Next base: position 30,140 of record JAJOJN010000062.1, on the reverse strand, counting down.
AAAAGGATTGAAAGCATCATACAACGCAAGCAGGCAGAGCAAGTGGCAGCAAAAGCACGCATTAGCTCTGAGCCTAAAACCACTGATCAAGCAACTCAAAAAGCGACTTTTAAAATACCTTCTTCACCGGGTTATAACAGTACGGAACAGCTTGCTGAATCTTTAGGTCTTGATATCAGCGGTTTATTAAAAGAAGCTAAGGCTTGGTCGCGTTAATGCAAATATTATTCTTTCGTTCGAAATTTCTTCGACGTTCTATCGCTATTCTGTTCTTTACTTTATTTTTATCACCCTTTAACGCAAAAGCTAACGACCTACCACTAGCATCAGTTTATGCCGCTATTGCTCCTTTAGGTGCTCATGAGCCGCTGTTTACCAAGCGAGCAGATGAAGTTGTGCCTATTGCTTCCATCACTAAGCTAATGACTGCATTGGTAGTCCTTCAATCTGGCCTTCCTCTAGATGAGAGTCTTCAGGTAAACCGGATAGGTAATACTTTTGGTAAAAACTCTCCTTCACGACTGAGACCGGGTACACGCATAAGCCGAATGGATTTAATGCGCATGTCGTTAATGTCATCTGAAAATCTCGCGAGTTACACACTTGCCGAAAACTATCCAGGTGGCTCGGCAGCCTTTGTGAGTGCCATGAATGCAACCGCTGCTTTACTGGGGATGACGAACACTCGTTTTACTGATCCAACAGGATTGTCGCCGGGTAATGTATCCACGGCAAATGACCTCCTTATCTTGGCATCTGCTACTTACCAATACCCTATTATTCGCCAGTTATCCGTGCAAGGTCAGGCGGATATGCATTTTCGTTCGCCCGCATACTCGCTCGCTTATACCAACACTAACCCCCTAACACGAAATGAGAACTGGCGAGTTCTGTTAAGCAAAACAGGCTTTTTATCAGAGGCGGGGCGCTGCTTGGTGATGATTGCTGAAATCAACGGCAAGCCCATCACAATGGTGTTTTTAGATTCAGAAGGGCTTCGTACACCTATTGGTGATGCGGGTAGAGTGAGTCGCTGGTTAAATAACCAAGCCCCAGGTGAGCTGCCTGTGTCGGCGATAGAGTATGAAAGAAGCAGGTTAGCATTACGCTAACCTGTAGTGACTGAAACTTAATTGGTTTAACGACTCAGCAGGATGCTTTCAACCTTTTCTCGTATTTTAAGAAAAGGCACAGGTTTTTGAATGATGGTACATTCGTCTAGAAGAGACCTGTGCTCCTCAATATCTTCTTGTTCCAAGCCAGAAATAATCATCAGAGACATCTGATTGAGTAGATTTTGCTTTTTAAGCGCCTCTATCACAGCGAAACCATCGATGTTTGGCATTTGTAAATCAAGAATCAGCAAATCGGGATTATATTGTCCGACTTGAATCAGTCCTTGATAACCATCACTTGCCAAAGCCAACTCTACAGGTAGACCCCAGCTGTTAATCGTTAACTCGTAAAGGCGTAGAAGAGTTTTATCATCATCCACTACAAGTACTTTAGCGGGCTTAATAATAGTTTTAGTAGACGACGGCTTAATTGTCTTGGATTCTGATTTAGTATCAGATAAAGCAGGCGATCTTCCATCAACAATTTCACGAGCCAAAGCTTGAACAGCAGATAAGTAGAAACGACGATGACCACCTGGTGTTTTCCAGCTATCTAGAATATTAGCGTCAGCCCACAACTGTATAGTTCTTGGGGTTACACCCAGAATTTCAGCCGCTTTTCGCTGGTACATACATCATCTTTCACATGTCAGTCTCAAAGTTGAAAATAAACGCCATCATACCGAAAATGATGCCCTAAGAAAATCTGATCCGCGATAAATCCATAGGTTTATTAAGTATTCAATGCCGATAATAGGACAGCATCCAGTTCATAGATATCCGTATAGATATGTATGTCACCATTTTCATCAGCACGTAACGTCCAGTACCCCAAAATAATGGTGACGGGATCTGCAATATTTACATTTCGTGTCACACCACTGCTCAGTAGCGAATCAAACTGTGTCGCTTGGGCGCTTTGAGTTGATTCAAGCAGAAGAGTAACCAATTGTGTTGCATCTTCAACCCTAATACATCCAGAACTAAAAAATCGTTGCTGACGGTCAAATAAGCGTTGATTAGGTGTGTCATGCAAATATATGGATTGCTGGTTGGGAAAGCGAATAACCACTTGTCCTAGCGCGTTATGCGGTCCTGCAGACTGTCTAAGAATGATTGCACCGGGATTACTCCAGTCAATTAACTCAGGATCCAAACGGTTTCCCTGAGTATCTAAAACGGTTAATCGATTACTTTGCAGATAATCAGGATTGTTTTGTATCGCTGGCAGTTTATCATTTCGGTAAATGGTGGGGGGGATTGTCCAAGTCGGGTTCAATGTAAAATGACTGATTTCACTGATCATTAAGGGTGTTTTGCGATCCTTACGTCCCACTTGAGTGCGGGTACTAAGGATCAATTGATTGTCTTGGTAATATTCCAAAGTAGCGCTCGGAATATTGGCGATCACTCTTGATTCTGTGATCGATGGATTCAGTCGACGCCAGCGCTCCAGATTCACTTTTACAACCTTCAAATCATCCTCTGGTGTTCGGTTAAAACGAGCAATGGTCTGTGGTCCTGCTATTCCATCTGCTTCCAAACCCTGTTGTGACTGAAACTCTTTTACCAAATCACTTAATGCTTGATCATAGAGATCTGCATGAGCAGTGGGAATAGTCTGTTGAAGGTGTTGTCTCAAAAGGGGAACTCTAGCGTCCGTCATGCCCACTCTTAATGAAGGCCTATCAGGCGAGATGACGGGCAAATTAACTGCATAAGCAGACTTATCGGCTAGTCGCTTGTAGGCTACCCGAAGGTTGTTGTAATCTGAAAATTGAGGTCTGGCGAGTGCTAGTGCGTGCTCTGGATTATCGATGTAGCGGATAGCGTGATTAACCACCTGATTAAAGTGATTAGGCCTTTCTCTTTGATAATTAAGATAAACCTCAACGCTTGAATGTCGGGTCCGACCCAGCATTAAATCTGCAATGGCCTCAAGATAAGCACTACTGATGAGGGCATCTTCGGCAGCGGAAAGTTCAGATAATACCAACTCATCTTCTTCCAGCAGTCCTTGGATGCGCGATAGCTGATAATGATTCGGATTGAGACCATCATATTTCAGCTCCTTTAATGCAGCTTCAAGACCACGAAGTCTTTCCACTTGCAGCCAACTGAGGCTGCTTATCGGTCAATCTTAAAAACTCAACTAACAACGAGTGACGATCTATGATCTGATTAGATGAATAAACAGGGTTAGCGAAAAGAATAAACGTAATACAGAAAAATAACAGGATGAGTTGTGATGTTTTTTTATACAGATGTTTTCCTGTCATACGAAGCCTGCTACACTTGCGCCATTGATTTTTAAGTACTGATTTAATCTAGTATAGCCTTATCCTGCCTTGCTTAAAGTTTTATTTACCAGCAGGGGAGTTAATCTTTTAGTGGAGAAGCCTCTATATGTCATTAAAATTCACGCCTTTGAAGGGACTTTTTCTAGCATCGCTCATTTTCAGCAGCACCGCTTCAGCACAATTTCTTCCGCACTACCTTACCGATAAACTAGCCATCAAAGCCCCCGAACTCAACAAGCAAGTGCTTAACAAAGCGTTGTTGTCGATGCAGTGTGCAACTAATAATGGCTTACCCAGTGCTGATCGCCTAGCCGTAATTGATTTCTCGCTACCTTCGACAGAGAAACGCTTGTGGATTTTTGACCTGGCCAATCACGAATTACTCCTAGAAGAGCTCGTTGCTCACGGTAACAACACGGGTGATAAATACGCGACTGATTTTTCCAACATCGTCGGTAGTCATCAATCCAGTATCGGTTTATTCCGGACTCAAGAAAGCTATTTCGGCAGGCATGGCTACTCATTACGCTTGGACGGTCTTGAGCCAGGAGTGAATGATAACGCGCGTGAAAGAGCGATTGTTATTCATGCGGCGGATTACGTAGATCCTGAATGGATCGAGCGTTATGGACGTATTGGACGCAGTCAGGGATGTCCAGCGGTTAGACCAGAGGTCGTTGATCAGGTCGTTGATAACCTCAAAGATGGTCAATTCCTGTTTACCTTTTATCCCGACCAAAACTGGCTTGAGAGTTCTGCTTTTTTGAATTGCCAACCCCAGCGTGTAGCACAGTATGTCGCACCTTTTAGTCCATCAGGTTCACGACAGGGTAGTTGACCAACTCTAAAAAGCTTAAGTTGACAATCGATGAGCCGATAGCCTTAATGACGAGACTTTTTTTCTGTTAATATGGATGGATATACGATTGTCGAAGGCTTATGAAATCGACATGCCTGTAGTTTAAGGAACTCTGTTCCCTAGGAGGTACAATGAATATTGCTGCGACTGGTACGTCAATGAGCGTACTGAATTTCCAGATGGAATACGCCGCGAAAGTGAACAAAATGGTTGTCGATCAGATGGAAACACAAGGTGAGATGATTGTTAACCTAATTCCTAATGCACCGGCAGGAGTAAAAACTGATCCAACTAGTGCGGTAGGTCAAATTATTGATGTTCAAGTTTAATCATTTTTTTGATTTTTTATCTGAAAAGCACCCGTCTCAGGCTGGTGCTTTTTTCATGGATAATTTGAGCATCGAACGCAAATCTATCAAACACCTCTATCTTCGTATCAATCCAACCAATGGCCAGGTCTGCGTGACCGCTCCAAAGCGTATGAAAGATGCAGAGATTGCTCAGTTTCTTCAGCAAAAGCAGGATTGGATCGCAAAAAAGCGCCAGCAACTTCGGCATAAGATCCAACTAGAGCCTGTTTCTAAACAATCGCTTGAGCAGCTGCTTTTATGGGGCAGAACCTATCGCATTTGTCTTGAATCCAGTAATAGCCATCGTATTGTCATCGATCAAAACAATGAGCAGGTCACCCTTTACGTGTCCAATATAGCGGATAAACCTACCATTCAACATCAACTAAACCAGTGGTTAAGAGAACAGCTTCAACAGCAGATACAAAAGCGTCTTCCTGATCTCGAAGCACTGAGCCATGTTCGTGCCAAAGAGTGTCGTATCAAAGCGATGAAAACCCGCTGGGGAACCTGCAGCATCCGTGCCGCACGTATCTGGATTAATGCTGAATTAGTTCAACTACCCAAAGACTGCTTAGATTATATTTTGTTACATGAATTAGTGCATTTGCACGAAGCTAGCCACAATGCTCGTTTTCACGGGCTGATGACTGAGTTTATGCCCAACTGGAAAGCTCATGACGATATCTTAAATCGTTATATACTCCCAAGATCTTAACACTACTCAGTCTATTGTCAGCCAAACAATGAACGTCTTCCGGCTTTATCCTTTGCACTGCTGACACTACTTTTATCTGTCTGAACCGCCGGTTTTTTCTGCCCCTGAACCTTTTGAGGTGCTTGTTTTGGATTCATCTTTTTGGATGAATGTGGCGACTTTCTAGATGCCGCTTGTGTTTTTTTGTGTTGACGAGGCGGTGCACTGAGTTTTTTTCGATTTTCAGGTAGCTTACCCGATTCAATAATCGGAACTGCCTCGATCGGAATTTCTTGACGAATGAGGGCTGTAATCTCCTGTAAAAAGCGTTTTTCTTCGGTGGATACGAAAGAAATAGCTAAGCCTTTTTTGCCCGCACGGCCTGTTCTACCAATTCGGTGAACATAGGCTTCGGGCTGATTCGGCAGGTCGTAATTAATCACCTGGGGTAGACTCTCAATATCCAACCCCCTGGCCGCCACATCAGTAGCCACTAATACGCGTACCTCTTTCTGGCTAAAGCGTAGCAGGGCCTCATTACGTTCACGTTGAACCTTATCGCCATGAAGCGCTAATGCGCTAATGCCCTCATGGTTTAAGTAATCCGCAACCATATCGGCACGTTTTTTTGTTCGGGTAAACACCAGTGTTTGTGACCAAGAGCATTCGCGAATCAAATAGCTGAGGATATCTGATTTATCTGCGTTATCGACCGCAAATGCACGCTGTGTCACGCTTGCTGCAGAGGGTTTATTCGGGGTGGTTGATATGCGGATTGGATCTTTCAGGATTTTATCGATAAGCACTTGAATAGAATCATCATAGGTCGCTGAAAACAGCAGGGTTTGACGCTCTTGAGGAATAAACACCATCAACTGTCGCAACTCATCCGCAAAACCTAAGTCCAGCATACGATCAGCTTCATCCAGCACCCATATTTCCAGCTGTGCTAGAGAAATTTTCTTTTGCTGCAACATATCCAGTAAACGCCCTGGAGTAGCCACTAAAATATCTGCACCACGTTTCATTTTTCGCAGCTGATTATCAAATCTCACGCCACCATAAATAGAGATGACTCTCATACCTAACTGTTCGCCATAACTGAGCATCTTGTCACCCACCTGTATGGCCAGTTCGCGCGTGGGTGTTAAAACTAGTCCACGAATAGGGTGATAACTTTCAGGAGCTTCTCGGTGTTTCAGCTTTTCAATCATGGGGAGGGCGAATGAGGCGGTTTTGCCTGTGCCCGTCTGCGCCTGAGCCATCACATCACACCCTTTCAGAATGATGGGAATAGCTTGTTGTTGAATAGGTGTTGCATCAGCGTAGCCAAGCTGATCAAGAGTAAACAAAAGTTCTGGACATAATCCAAGGGATGAAAACGCGGACATAATTGACTCGACAGAAACAGTAAATATGGGTCTAAGGATACCGTAACTTGACGGTTAATTCTTTAGTCTCGAGTTTTTTCACGTTACTATGAAACCAATGCTGCATCGCAGCATCCAATTCAGATTGTTAACTTTTATGGATAGATCGAGGTAATCATGGCAACGACACAAAAAACAATTGAATTAGCCCTTCAGGGTGGTGGCTCCCATGGGGCACTGACTTGGGGTGTGTTAGATCGCTTACTGGATGAGACTGACTTAAAAATAGAGGGCGTTAGCGGCACCAGTGCCGGAGCCATGAATGCAGTGGTCCTCGCCGATGGTTATGAAGCAGGAGGGCGTCAAGGTGCACAGGCTGCCTTAGAGGCTTTTTGGAAGCGTGTCAGCGATAGCGCGAAAACCAGTCCCTTTCAGCGCGATATCTGGTCACGGATCAATGGTGACTGGAGTTTAGATAACTCCCCCAGTTATCTGTTCTTTGACCACCTCTCTCGAGTTCTGTCTCCATATGAGCTTAACCCGATGAATATCAATCCGTTGAGAGAAGTAATTGAAGCGCAGGTTGACTTTGATCGTGTCAATCGCTGCACAGCGATGAAGCTCTTCGTTACCGCGACGAACGTTCGTTCAGGTCGTCCTAAGATCTTTACGCAACCTGAGATATCAACCGATGCCATGCTGGCTTCTGCTGCGTTGCCGTTCATGTTCCAAGCAGTTGAAATTGATGGAGAGGCCTATTGGGATGGCGGTTACGCCGGTAACCCAGCACTATATCCACTGGTTGACGACTGTGATGCGCGTGATTTGATCTTGGTACAGATCAATCCCTTTTATCGCAAAGAAGTGCCAACCAGTGCCAGAGACATTATTAATCGACTCAATGAAATCACCTTTAATGCGAGCTTAATTAAAGAGTTACGCAGCATAGGTCTACTAAAAGATCTCATTCAATCGGAAGGTTTAGAACATGAGCAATACCGCGACATGCGCCTTCACTGCATACATGGTGAGGATGACCTCTGGCCATTGGAAGCTTCCAGCAAACTGAATGCAGAATGGGAGTATCTATGCTATTTACGAGATCTAGGACGTAACCGCACAGACCAATGGCTTGTGGAAAACAAAGCTTCAATAGGTGAGAAGAGTACCTTTAATCCAGACTGGCTACTGGAAGGATCTGTGAAATCTGTCAATAGGGAGTGCAAAGTATGATCGGCTTAATCGGTGTCAGTTTGGCACTCGGTTTGTTGATCTTCTTTGCCTACCGAGGTGTCAGCGTATTACTACTGGGTCCCATTATGGCGCTTGTCGCTACGCTTTTTGCTGTGGGTACGCCCTTATTAGCCAGCTATACCCAAGTCTTTATGGGGTCAGCGGGAAATTTTATTACGCAATTTTTTCCGCTATTCTTGTTGGGCGCTATCTTTGGAAAACTGATGGATGACAGTCGTGCAGCTGAATCGATCAGTCAGACCATTGTCGGCAAACTGGGTTCAGAACGCGCGATTTTAGCGGTCGTTTTAGCCTGTGCCGTGTTGACCTACGGTGGTGTTTCTTTGTTCGTAGTAGCCTTTGCGGTGTATCCGATCGCTGCGGCGCTATTTCGACAGGCGGACATTCCTAAGCGACTGATCCCGGCAACCATTGCGTTAGGTGCTTTTACCTTCACTATGACTGCCTTACCGGGAACGCCAGCTATTCAGAACGCGATTCCAATGCCGCACTTTGGCACGACACCCTTTGCGGCACCTATATTGGGGATCATTACTGCGGCGGTGATGTTTGCCATGGGGCAATGGTGGTTGACGCGTCAGGCTTCTTTAGCGAAGGCGACGGGCGAGGGATATGGCAATCACCAAGATCAGCCTGTTCAATTTGATAAAAAGCAGCGTGAGCATTGTTCAGGGGAGGGGTTTGATGTCACCCTGATTGAACCGGAGAAATCCAGTGATCAATTACCACCCTTTGCCTTGGCCATCGCGCCCGTAGTATTGGTCATCGTGATGAATTACGTTTTGAGTGCTCATCTGTTTCCTCGTCTTGAAACCGAGTATTTAGCTAGCGCACTCTATGGTAATACATCACTGGATTCGGTGATCGGTGTCTGGTCGATCATCACCTCATTAACCCTGGCTATTTTGCTATTGATCGCTACCAACTGGCAGCGTTTGATGACCTTGCGTCAAACCTTAGATGATGGTGCTAACGCCTCTGTTTTGCCTATCTTTAATACGGCAAGTCTTGTCGGTTTTGGAGCGGTAATAGCGGCATTGCCAGCCTTTGATCTGATCAGAACGGCTGTAGATAGTATCGGTGGAGGTAATCCATTGGTCTCTTTGGCGCTGTCAGTTAATGTCTTAGCGGGTGTTACCGGGTCAGCCTCTGGAGGAATGAGCATTGCTTTGCAAACCCTAGGAGCGGATTATCTACTCATGGCCAATCAGCTGGGCATGTCGCCTGACTTGTTACACCGTGTCACGACAGTGGCAACGGGAGGCTTAGATAGTTTACCGCACAATGGTGCTGTCGTGACCCTGCTGGCGATTTGCGGACTCACACACCGTGAAGCCTACAAAGATATCTTCATGGTCGCCGTGCTCTTTCCAATTTTGTCGCTCGTGCTGCTGGTCACACTGGGCAGTCTGTTTGGCTCCTTCTAAATCAAGCAGGATACGTATTATTAATACACAATACGTATCCTGTATTTTTTGATCAATCGAGATCGATAGGACCCCATTCAGAGTATCGATCACCAGGCCCTTGGTTTTCAGCGAAGCTTGATCCACCCATCTGATGCATTACGCCCCAGACAGCATTTAAAGCTGTTTGCACAGCGCCTTCCGCCCAAGCAGGCGTCCAACTAATATCATCACCAGCAAGAAACAGCCCACGTTGATGCTGGGGTAGGTTATCTTGCATAAAGTGCCCATACATTCGATGGTTATATCGATAATGACCGGGCAAGGCACCTTTAAAAGCACCCAGAAAATTGGGGTCATCTTCCCAGCTGATGGTGATAGGATTGCTGCGAATATGCGCAGCAATATCCACGTCAGGATAGATTTTAGCCAGTGCGCCTAGCGCTAATTGTGTGCGTTGTTCAGCTGTTAAGGGTAAGACTTTTAAGGCATCGCTCATCCAAGAATAGCTCAAACAAATCACGCCTGGCTGCCCCTCACCTTGATCAAAAAGGTAGGTTCCCCGAGTTAACCTATCAGTTAAGGTCATTGACATAATATCTTGACCTGTAACGGGATGTTTGTCTTTCCAGAATGGACGATCTACCATTACAAAAGTTTTTGCTGACTGCATATAGCGGGTTCGATCTAAGGCCATCCACATCGGATGACTGAATAAATTTTCCTCGGTATCGATGGCCGTTGTTAACAGCCAACTTTGACAGGTACACACCACCGCATCAAATTCTTCGGTAAAACCTCGAGTATCGGTCACCGCTAGCCGATCGGTTTCTCTATTTCGATAGATCCGCTTTGCGCCAGGACGGGGTGCACCTTGATTAAGGGAACGCAATGAAGTGCCCTTTGGCCAATATTGGAGCTTATCCGGTTGATGCTGCCATAGTCGACGGGGGAGTTGCTCGACACCACCCACCACTAAATGTTGATCGCTATCGCAACCCGTAACATTTACACGCAAAATTTCCAGCATCGTATTTGAAAAGTCTGAATCCCACCCGCCTGTACCAAACCCAACTTGTCCAAACACTTCACGATGACGAAAGCTTAACTTTTTGAACGCCGAAGAAGTGCTAATGAAATCATAAAATGTTCTTTCATCCCATTGTTTTACAATAGGATTCCAAATTTCCTTAATGGCTTTAGCATCACGACGCTGTATGGCGTTCTGAAGATCACTAAAACGCGCACCTTCCTCCAGCGCACTGTCATAAGCCTCAGCAACCTCCTGAAATATATGCGGTAAATCCTTTAAGGTTTCAGCGTAAAAACGCTCTCCCTCAAGTTCGATGACCGTAGATCCCGCTGCTGGTGTCAGCGGGTTAGGGAAGGGCTGAGTCTGTAAACCCATGGCGTCTATATAGTGATAAAAGGCGCGAGATGAGCGCGGGAAGCGCATTCCTCCAAGCTCCGCAATGACCTGATCATTGCCATCAAAGTGAACAGAACGCAGCCTACCGCCCAGCCTACCAGCTTCATAAAAGATCGGTTGTAACCCCAGTTTCATCAGTTCATAACCGCAGACCAAACCGGCAATTCCAGCGCCAATAATGGCCACTTTTGTCCCTTGTGAAGTCTCAGGAATCCGTCCTAAGCCTTTAGGATGTTGTAACCAAGTGTCGTAAGCAAAGGTAAAATCAGGACCAAACATGGAAAAAGGGGCTTCAGACATGGGCTTCTCCTAAGCATAGATCGCTTCGTCGATCTTCAAAATGGGTCAAGTCTTGTCGTGCGTTATGAATCATCTCCGCCGTGACATCGGCAACCAGAAGCGTCTGCTCATCAGCATTTGCTTGCGCTAACCGCTCACCATTGGGCGCACAAAGACTAGAGTAGCCACAATAATGCAAAGCATCGCCTTTGCCTGTGAAGTTGACATAAGCAATTGCCATCGCATTTTCCATGGCGCGGGTAGGAATCATATGCGTGGCTACTTGATGAAAGGGGTGCATATTGGCGGTTGGCACCAATAGCAAATCACAACCTTGTTGACGATGAAAACGAACCAGTTCCGGAAACTCAACGTCATAACAAATGGCCAAGCCTAAATTTTAATCCACCGTAACTAACCGGCTTATTGATTTGATTTCCTTGCAAAAACCGCTCTTTGTCCAAAGCGCCAAAGAGGTGTGTTTTACGATACTGCTGCAGAATCTTACCCTCTGCAGAAATAGGATCACAGTGTTATAAAAGTGACCATCTGCATCTTTTTCGGCAAAACCGATAACCAGTGCTAATTGAAATTGTGACGCTAACTCACAGAGTTTATTAATTTTATCGCTATTGTCGATCATCAACGCTTGTCTAGCCAGTTGCTCTTTAGTGATTTCATAATCACTTAGAGCCATTTCCGGTGTGACTAAGAGGTCGGCATTTTGCTCTTTTGCCGCAATACAAAGATGAATAAGACCTTGTAAGTCTTTATCGAGCAAGGCTTTAGGGGTTACTTGAGCCAATGCAATTCGCATAGAGAGGTTTCCTTAGTTTTGAATACCCCTGAAGCTTAGACCAAAAAATGCAATATGCGTCAAGAAACCCCTTATAGGTCACCGTTCTTCATTGAGCAGAAGGATTACGGAAGGACAACACGTATTGCCAACCCAATCAGCACAATACCGGTAAGCTGTTCAACTCGCTTCATATGTCTACGCAGCCAAGTTAACAGGTGAGCTTGAGAAAAAAGCAGAGCCACCAAAACGTACCACAGTCCATCAACGATCGTTACTGTCGCCACCATAATGATTTGCGTTTGTAATGATTGATCTGCCGTGACAAATTGAGAGAAAAGTGCAGCAAAAAACACCGCTAGCTTAGGATTCAGTAATGAAATTAAGGCACCAGAACGTAGAGCGCTCCAGTAACTTTCCTTTGATCCAGCATCCGCTTGAAGATGCGGAGTTGCCGCGAAACGAAGTGCATTAAAGCCCATCCACACCAAGTATGCCGCGCCCATATAACTGAGTAACTGATAAGCCATAGGATTCTGACTTACCAGCAGTCCTAAACCCCATACTGTAGCGATTGCCCAAAGCCCAACACCAGAGGCATGTGCAACGCCCGACAAAATCCCATGCGCCCGCCCATTACTAACCGTTTGACGTAAAACAACCGCTAAGCTAGGGCCAGGAGACATGGCCCCGAGGATGCAGATAAGCAATAAAGACAGCCATAACATCAACGACATGATTAAATTACCTTGAGCTAGGATAAGGATCTAGGATAGTTTTATATTGATTGCTAAAGTTTACCTTAAAAATGGAGCATTAATGAAACTCAACATACTGGTGACCGGCTGTTCAACAGGCATCGGAAAGCATTGTGCGCTGCGCTTGAAAGAGGAAGGTCATCATGTCATTGCTACCGCTCGTCTATTAGAGGATGTTGAGAAACTCCGTGCAGAGGGGTTTACTGCCTTTCAACTGGATCTGGATTCATCGGAATCAATCCAAACAGCGGTTCAGCAGACTCTTGAGTACACTCAGGGGAGAGTAGACGCGCTTTTCAATAATGGCGCATACGGCCAACCAGGTGCCGTTGAGGACCTGACCCGAAATGCTCTGCGTGATCAATTCGAGACTAATCTGTTTGGCACCATTGAACTCACCAATCGAATTATCCCTGTGATGCGTCGGCAAGGTTATGGACGTATTGTCATGAATTCATCAGTACTGGGATTTGTGGCACTAAAATATCGCGGCGCCTATAACGCTTCAAAATTTGCATTAGAAGGCATTACCGACACCTATCGATTAGAACTTAAAGGGAGCGGGGTGGAGATCTCGCTAATCGAGCCGGGTCCCATTGAAAGTGATTTCAGAAAAAATGCACTCGCTAAGTTCAAAGCAAATATTAATACCGAGCAGAGTGCTCATCGATCAACCTACGAGGGCGTTTTAGCTCGCTTAGAGGATGGAGACCCTAAATCGGGTGCCTTTACGCTGCCACCAGAAGCCGTTTATCAAGCACTGAAAAAAGCGCTGGAGAGCTCAAGACCGAGAGCACGTTATTACGTAACAACACCGACTTATCTGTTTGGTGTCTTGAAACGCCTGTTACCGACTCGATGGTTAGATGCCATCCTGAGTCGGTCATCGGGTTGAGGTGCTTGTCCTAATTGAGAATCCCTTGGCTACGCAGGTAATCATCGTAACTACCACTGAAATCGACGATGCCATTGGGCGTCATTTCCAGAATACGCGTCGCCAAAGAGGAGACGAACTCACGGTCATGACTGACGAAAATCTGGGTGCCAGGATAGTGCTCTAACGCCAAGTTGAGCGCCTCAATCGATTCCATATCTAAGTGGTTGGTGGGTTCATCCATCAACATGACATTGGGCTTGATCAGCGTAAGCTTACCGAACAGCATACGTCCTTGCTCACCCCCTGAAATCACTTTGACAGACTTATGGATATCATCACCAGAAAAAAGCATACGCCCTAAAGCACCACGAATCGCCTGTTCACCAGCTTGCGTCCACTGCGACATCCACTCAAACAAGGTGGCAGGATTACTGAAATCATCCGCATGATCCTGAGCAAAGTAGCCCACCTCGGCAGAATCTGTCCATTTCACTTCACCAGAATCTAAAGCGAGTTTACCCGCCATGCAGTTGAGTAAAGTGGATTTACCGATACCATTGGGCCCGATGATCGCCACTCGCTCACCCGCTTCAATTTTAACACTGAGCTTATTAAACAGTGGTTTATCGTCAAAACCTTTAGTGGCTTCGATCAAGGTAACCGCTTGGCGATGCAGTTTCTTTTGTTGCTCAAAGCGTATAAACGGACTCACTCGGCTGGAAGGCTTAACTTCTTCAAGCTGAATTTTATCGATTTGGCGCGCTCGCGATGTCGCTTGTTTGGCTTTAGAGGCATTCGCCGAAAAGCGACTCACAAAACTTTGCAGTTCAGCGATTTTTTCTTTCTTCTTGGCATTATCCGTTAAAAGCCGCTCACGTGCCTGAGTGGCTGCGGTCATGTATTGATCGTAATTTCCGGAGAGACGAACCTCACCATAATCTAAGTCGGCCATGTGGGTGCAGACCTGATTCAAAAAGTGACGATCGTGGGAGATGATCACCATAGTACTATTACGCGCGACTAAAATGCTTTCTAACCAGCGAATCGTATTAATATCCAAGTGGTTAGTCGGTTCATCTAGCAGTAATACATCAGGATCTGAGAAGAGTGCCTGAGCAAGCAATACGCGCAGTTTCCAACCTGGGGCGAGGGCGCTCATCAAACCAAAATGTTGCTCAATCGGAATATCCAAACCTAACAGTAATTCACCTGCGCGGGATTCTGCGGTGTAACCATCCATCTCAGCAAATTCAACTTCCAGCTCAGCGACCGCCATACCGTCTTCTTCAGACATTTCGGCAAGACCATAGATGCGATCTCGCTCCGCTTTAACCTTCCATAGCGCCTCATGCCCCATAATGACTGTATCAATAACCGTACAGTCTTCATAAGCAAACTGATCCTGACGCAACTTACCCAAGCGGGTGTGGGCATCCAACATCACTTGGCCACTGCTAGGCTCAAGGTCACCACCCAAGATTTTCATTAGTGTCGATTTGCCGCAACCATTGGCACCAATCAAGCCGTAGCGATTACCGTGACCAAATTTAACAGAGACATTTTCAAACAGGGGAGCTGCACCAAATTGCATGGTGAGATTTGCGGTAGCGATCAAAGTAGAACCTTTAAGAGTAGGGCGAAACACTTCGCGAAACGAAAAGCCGCGATTATACAGATCTAATGATTAACTGACTATCGCGCGCAACAATATCTGCGTATTGATATCGCGAAACGATCTAACTCAGCTATTGAAAAGAGCCTGCCTGAGCAGCATATAGATCAGACTTTGCAAAGCCTTCCAAATGAGGAACGACCGGACATGAGCAATCTTTTTCAACCGCTACAGATGGGCGCTTTGACGCTCAAAAACCGTATCATAATGGCGCCTTTGACACGCTGTCGTGCCGATGAAGGGCGCATTCCTAGCGATATGACAGTGGAGTATTACCGCCAAAGAGCCAGTGCTGGGATGATTCTTACCGAGGCCACTTCAATCAGTTCCTATGGGAGTGGGGCTATCCAAACACACCGGGCATTTTGGTCTAAAGAGCAGATAGCGGGATGGAAAAAGATAACCGATGCCGTACATGCTGAAGGTGGTATTATTGCCCTGCAGTTGTGGCACGTAGGGCGCGTATCTGATCCCATCTATCTCAATGGGGAACTGCCAGTTGCACCCAGTGCCATCGCACCGGCAGGACATGTCAGCCTTGTTCGCCCTGAAAAGAACTACGTAACCCCCAGGGCGCTAGAAACTCATGAAATAGCTCTTATTATCGAAGAGTATCGCCAAGCCGCAATCAACGCCAAAACAGCGGGTTTTGATGCCGTTGAAATTCACGCTGCGAATGGATATCTACTGGAACAATTCCTGCTCGACGGAACTAATAAGCGAAACGATCAATACGGTGGCAATCGAGAAAACAGAGCGCGATTATTGCTAGAAGTAACCGATGCCATCATCGATATCTGGGGTGCTGATCGGGTCGGCGTGCATCTATCACCCAGAGCCAATGCGCATGATATGTCCGATAGCAACTTAACCGAAACTTTTTGTCATGCTGTAAGAGAGTTGGGTAAGCGCAAGATCGCCTTTATTTGTGCACGCGAAGCCGAAGGTGAGGACAGTATTGGTGCCATGTTGAAGTCTGAGTTTGGAGGTGTGTTTATTGCCAATGAAGCGATGACCAAGCAAAGTGCCGAGAAACTGGTCGAACGCTGGAAAAGCTGATGCTGTCGCCTATGGCGTTCTCTATATTGCCAATCCGGATTTAGTTGAACGCTTTGCTAAAAACGCAGAGTTGAATTAAACCAGATCCATCTACATTTCTACTCAGCAGGTCAACAGGGATATACCGATTATCCATTTTTAGAAAGTAAATAATCAGCAGGGTGGTATGCTAAGGCGCAGAGAAGAGCCTGCGCCTTTCTAATTTATTATTTAATTTAACATAATATACATTATACGAAGTTATATATAGACGTAAATTAAGCCCTTCAGAAGCAGCCTAACGATCACCAACTTAACCAGACACCCATGTTTACAGGTCAAAAAAACCCTTGTGATGACACTTCATCTACAAGGGTTTCATTGAGGGTTTTACAGCTGACTCTATCCGATACTAGAGAAGCACATCTAATACTTCAGAAAACTCACGCATCACACGATCTGGTGCCGCTGTCGCAATCGGCTGACCATGATTGTAACCGTAAGGCACTGCCCAAACTTTTACACCAGCATTTTTTGCTGTGCTAACGTCTGTCATTGAGTCACCTACAAATAGTACCTGCTCTGGTAATACAGAGTGCTTTTGAATCAGGTGATGAACAGCTACTGGATTAGGTTTTTTATGTTCAAACGTATCACCACCAATAACATCTTCGAAATAATGACTCAGTTGATGTGAACTTAATACTTTATCTGCGCCCAGCTTAAACTTGTTGGTTACTACTGTAAGCTTGATATCAGAGACTGATAACTTTTCAAGCGAATCCTTAACGCCGGGATAAAGCGCACTTCCCGTTCCCGAGCGTTTTTCATAGTAATAATAAAACCTTGCCAACAACTGCTCTTGAGTTTTGTTAAGGGGCAACGGGTGATGCTCAAGGTACTGCTCTAAAAAGTGCGGAGCACCCTTTCCGACCCAATTTCTCGCCTGCTCCAAGGAAACATTAGGTAAATCAAACTCAGTCAACATATCGTTCATAGATGCCGTGATCTCTTCAACGGTATCCAGTAAAGTGCCATCTAGATCGAATATAATGAGCTTGTAAGAATTCATCGGCTATCCTGATGATTAAATTGACTATTTTTTAATTTGATGCGACACCGTAACGCACAGCCAGCTTAACAAGCTCGGCATTATTTTTAAGCTTTAGCTTGCGTAAGATATTGGCTCGATGGGCATGAACTGTCTTAGGGCTAAGACAAAGAGATTCAGCTATCTGATTGATTGGAAAGCTTTCTGATAACATGCTGAAAATTTCAAGTTCGCGCTTACTAAGACAGGCAAGGGGTGAAGAACCCTGCGAGTTAGGATTCATCTCATTGAGAATTGCGGCGGAAAAGTATGTCCCGCCTTTGGCAACTGATTTTACAGCGGTGACCAGCTCATCTGGCGCACAGTGTTTCGTTAAATAACCTGAAGCACCCGCTGTAACCGCTTGTGACGGAAAGGGTTCGTTACACATCGCCGTCAACACAAGTAACTTAGTGTGCAACTTTAGTGCCGCAATTTTACGAATCGTTTCAAGCCCGCAAGCAGATGACACCTCATCAGAAGAGTTGTTAAAAGGTATCGATAAATCCAACACAACAACGTCTGGACGATGCTGTCGACAACAATCAATCGCGCACTGCCCTGTCTCCGCTTCTGCAATAACAGAGATATCTCGATGTTTTTGTAGTATTTGCCTATAACCAGCTCGGATGATGGAATGATCATCAACCAATAAGATACGGATTGTCATCACTAAACGCCTTTTTTCAAGCTATCTGCGCCTCTGTATACGTCACTCGTATCCAGATCTAACGCAAAAGGCGATATTCCTTCCGCCGGATCAAGGTGAGCTGGCTGTGCAACCAGTTCGTCACTAAATCCTATCAGTTGTACGCCTTCCTTGCGACAGTGTTGCAACACTTTTTCAAGCGCTCTGACAACGGCAAGTTGGCGATCATTTAAGTGTTCACTTTTTTGTTGATCACTGCGTCGTTTTGAGGAGACCTGCCTAATGACATAATCACCTTCATCTAATAGCTGTACCGTTATATTGATTGCCTTCTCAGCAATCAATGCCACTTTAGTGGTCTCGAATAACTCAGGATCTCGACAACAGAAGACTTCTCCAGGGCTTGCCAGCCTTATAAGCTCACGAATAGCTTGAACTGAACTACCTTCGGGTATGAATTGTTCCATTCTTTCAGTTAACCAGTCTCAATGTCGTTTTAATAGGTTTATTATTTGATAGCGCCTCGTGCTTTAGCAAGCTCTAGCTGATGGCGACTTTCCAATGATTCTTTTTCAGCAACAGATAAAGCTCTTCGCAGGCTTGCGTTATCCGACTGCAAGTCTACATTTTGTTTCTTTAATCGTTCAATTTCTTCTTCTTGAATGCGGATTTTAACACGATACTCAATGACTTCATCACTTTGTTGAGTATTTACCCCACCGGAAAGCAAGGCTTGCTGAAGCTCTCGTTCAGATTTCTCTAAATTAGCATTGCACCTAAATAGTTTTTCTTCAAGCAAATTAATAGACTGGCGATGATCGCGTAATTCATCCAGTGCAGCCGTATAGCGCTGTAAAACAGCCTGATAATCTTTTTGTAGTTCCGTTAAAGACTGCCACCCGCCTGTTCTGCCTTTGATAGCGCTAGCTCTAGATCGTGAATCTTTTGATTAAGCACAGCACTTTGCTCATAAAAACGCTTTTCCGCATAGGCAAGTGCCTATCCAGGTTGATTGGCTAAGCGAAGTACAGGCTCAGGAATTTCAGGGTGGTCTTGACGGCGTTTAGGCGCTCACTCAGCGAAGCCCACCAGTCACCCAATGCTTTATTGATGGTGGTTATGCTGCCACTACCGATCACTTCTCTCACATTTTGCTGCGTTGGACGCACGCCTTTCTCTAACAGCGCATCCGCCGCCTTGAAAACCGCCTGATGCGTATTGCTCACTCTAGCCATTGCACTCTTCTCAATATCAAATGATACACAATACATACCAATGATATGTATCATTGTGAATAATATCACTGATATTGTGAAGTGCAAGTCACTTCTCCTCGCCTCTTTTCGCGCTTTTCGATAAAATTGTCTTTTGATTTTTTTTGAAGGTTTTTGCACGTATATGAACGCACCAAAAGTAGGCTTTGTTAGCCTAGGATGCCCGAAAGCACTAGTTGACTCTGAGCGCATTCTGACCCAGCTTCGTACAGAAGGTTATGAGATCTCGCCCTCTTACGAGAATGCCGATGTGGTCGTTGTAAACACTTGTGGCTTTTATCGATAGTGCAAAAGCAGAATCACTCGATGCCATCGGTGAAGCGATTAAGGAAAATGGTCGCGTTATCGTGACGGGTTGTCTTGGGGTGAATGAAGATGAGATTCGCAACCTTCACCCGCAGGTATTAACGGTTACTGGCCCACAAGCTTATGAATCTGTCGTCAGCGCCGTGCATGAACATGCACCACATCAAGCAGAGCATGATCCTTTTACCAGTTTAGTGCCCCCACAAGGCATCAAATTAACGCCACGTCATTATGCCTATGTAAAAATCAGTGAAGGCTGTAATCATCGCTGCACCTTCTGCATCATCCCATCGTTACGTGGAGATTTAGTCTCCCGTAAAGCAGAGGATGTGATGAAAGAAGCGGAAGGCTTGGTCAAAGCAGGCGTTAAAGAACTTCTGATCGTCTCACAAGACACCAGTGCCTATGGCGTCGATTTGAAATACCCCTTAGGCATCTGGAACGGCCGTCCGGTTAAAACCCGCTTACTGGAACTTTGTCAGGCACTGGGTGACCTAGGTGTCTGGGTCAGACTGCACTATGTCTACCCTTACCCATCGGTTGACAAAGTCATTCCACTGATGGCCGAAGGCAAAATACTGCCTTATTTGGATATTCCTTTCCAGCACGCGAGCCCACGCGTGTTAAAAATGATGAAGCGCCCTGCTCACGCCGAAAACACGTTAGAGCGCATTCGTGCTTGGCGTGCCATCTGTCCTGAACTCGTCATTCGCAGTACCTTTATTGTGGGCTTTCCAGGAGAAACTGAAGAGGATTTCCAAGAGCTTTTAGAATTTTTAGAAGAAGCGCAATTAGATCGTGTCGGCTGCTTCCAGTACTCGCCCGTTGATGGCGCGACAGCAAACGACATTGCCGAACCTGTTCCCGACGAGATTAAGCAAGGTCGCTGGGATCGCTTTATGGCAGTTCAGGCACGTATCAGCGCAGCTAAACTGCAACAGAAAATTGGCACAGAGATTGACGTTATTATTGATGAAGTAGTCGAAGAAGGTGCAGTTGGGCGAAGCAAAGCCGACGCCCCTGAAATCGATGGTCAGGTGTTTCTGGATAATGCCACTCACCTCATACCGGGCAGTATTGTTCGCGCTCGAGTGATTGATGCTGATGAGTATGATCTTTGGGCTGAACCCATTTAATGCCTCGCTTGGTGACGCTAGTTGTGATGAGCAACTAGCGCACTCTTCGATATCCGCCTGATGCCTCAGGCACCAAATCACAGTACAACTGCCCGCGAATTAACTTATCCTGCTCTACAGACTGAGACACACCACGCTGTAGCTGCTGCCTTGTTGTGAGCATTTGCGCACAATCGCGAGAAAACTGAGTAGAGCTGGTTGCGCTACAAAGACTAACCACTTGACCGTCAAAGCCTACTCGTAATCGACCAGCGGATCGCCCCGATAAATCACGAAGATCAAGGTCCTCATCGAACCCTATCACTAAGTCCATGGCTAAGGGCCTGACTCTATCCCAACGACCTCGAAGGTAGGCCTCTGCAGGATCTAACACGCATTGCACACGCTCACCATACAGCGCATTTCGTCTACGTTCCTCCAATTCGGCCGCTTGTTTTAGCGCTTCAGCTTCTCTTGCTCTTGCCTCAGCAGCACGTCGCTCATGAGCCGCTTGATCAAGCGCCGCTTGTTGAGTTCTCGCATCTAGCTGTTGTTGCGGTGTCATTAATAGCCACTGCTCTTCGGGGATATTTAAGGGATAACGAGCGCCACACCCTGCTACCACAGACAGCAACAGAACCATTAAGACTCGTTTGTACGTAAATTGATTCATCTTTATCATTCACTTAATCTATCCTAGTCGAGATGAGCAGAAGCTGAATAAAACCCGACAGGTATTTCAAGGATTATCTTAGCGTGCAAATCATCACCCATAAGACTCAACACGAAGCACCAAGCTTGTCTGATGCGCCAGCTGAACAATTATTAGTATTTATCCAGAAACACCCACGCCTTTTAATTTTAACAGGGGCAGGAATGAGTACCGACTCAGGTATTCCTGATTATCGGGACGCTCGTGGTGAATGGAAACAGAAACAACCTGTTCAGCATCAAGCCTTCATGTCGAGCCTTGCCGTCAGACAACGTTATTGGGCGCGCAGCTTACCCGGCTGGCAGGTGATTCGAGATGCCCAGCCCAATGAATCACACCATGCCTTAGTCGATTTAGAATTAAAAGGTCACATTAACCTATTGATAACACAGAATGTTGATCGTTTACATCAAAAAGCAGGCTCGCAGAATGTGATTGATCTTCACGGACGCTCTGATCAGGTCATCTGCATGACGTGTGATTACAAAACGGATCGCAACAGCCTTCACCGACAGGCAGCGAAATTAAACCCCTTATTTGCTGAGTTGAGCGCGGAGGCCGCTCCAGATGGTGATGCCAATGTCGAAATGGACTTTTCTAGCTTTGAAGTACCCGACTGCCCCAAGTGCGGTGGCATCCTGAAACCTGACGTTGTCTTTTTTGGTGATAATGTACCTAAAGCAAGAGTACATCACTGCCTTGACACCCTCAAAGCATCGGATGGACTCTTAGTCATCGGGTCGTCGCTGATGGTTTTATTCTGGCTTTAGGTTTTGCCGCTATGCTGTTGAACTTAAAAAACCTTTTGCCACGCTTTCACTGGGCAAAACACGAGCAGATGACATTTCCACACTACAAATCAATGCTCCAATTAAAGAGACACTTGCAGAACTCATCCCTTATTTGTAAAGCTCTTTTATTTGAGGTGTCGACCACCGTCAACAGCAAGACTTCTTCCTGTGACATAATCACTGTTGAGTAGGTAGTCCACTGCATTGAGCATTTCTGCTGCGCCCGCTTCTCGATTCATCAAGGATTTGGCGCGCGCTTTGATCTTATAGGCTTCGTCGTCCCGTTCATTAAACAAAATGAGTGCCGGAGCAATACTGTTGACTTTGACTTTGGGTGCCAAGAGTTGTGCAAAGGATAGCGTCATGTTTTCAAGAGCCCCTTTACTGGCGGCGTAGGCAATATGCTTTTTACTCCCCTTTTCAGCCACATAATCGGTTAAATGAATAATGTCAGCCTTATCTGATGATAAAAGTCGATCCATCAGTGCAAGGTTTAATTGATACGGAATGGCCACATGAATGTGCATCATACGCTGCAGGGTTGGAATCGCTTCTTCTGCACCTGCATCGGGCAACCAGTCAGAGGCATTATGAATAATGCCCCTAAGGTGTTCTGGTGCACTTTTTACCTGCTCAATCAGCTCATCTACCTGTGTAGATGAATCAAAATCACAGTGAATCAGTTTTACACCAAGACTCAAAAGATGATCAAGAGAGGATCGCTGTGTTCGATAGGTGCCAATAACTTGGTATCCCTGCTGCTGAAGATGCTCTGCTAAATAGTAACCTATGCGCTGTCCAACGCCAGTGATCAGTATATTGCCACCCAACACCCTTCTCCTTAGATCCAAATAACGTCTATTTTAGAAATTCTGCTCGCGTGTGAATATTGCTTTTAAAAACTCCACCCAGCGCTGTCGTGGAGGTTTTAGAGTTCACATCCATTACCCCTCTAGACTTAACACAGTAATGTGTCGCCTCTATAGATACAGCAACATTTTCGGTCTCAAGTAAGGTTTGCAAGGCGACTAATACTTGTTGAGTTAACCGCTCTTGAACTTGAGGTCTTTGTGCAAAAACCTCACTAACCTGTTGATTTTAGACAAACCTATAATCTTCTTTCCGGGTATATAGGCCACACGCGCAGAACCATCAATCGTAATAAAGTGATGCTCACAGGTACTGGTCAGATCGATATCTGAAACCTTGACCATTTCATCCACTTGCATCTTATTTTCAATCAATGACATAGACGGGAAGTTTTCATAATCAAGGCCAGAAAACACCTCATAGACATACATCTTTGCAATACGATGTGGCGTTTCAGCCAAACTATCGTCAGCTAGATCGAGACCGAGCGTTTGCACCACCTCAGTCATTGATGCTTTGATTTTTGGTACTTCTCTTCAGCTGATAGGGTTTGTTGGGTAAGCGGTGTTTCCAATCCCCGGTCAATCAAAACTTGACGAACGCGTGCAGCTTCTTTGGAGATCATACATCAGCTCCTATGCTTGATCAGCTTTTATCATAGTGTAGGGTAAGTGAAACCGAATCAGCAAAACGCAATGCGTGAGGCTTATCAATTCGGACTTGAGCATGAGTGACGACCTCGGCTTGAGTACAGATATTCAAGACATCTGACACAAGCTTTTCCAAGAGAAGAAACTGACCATCTTCAACATGTGCGATAATTTGTTTGGTGATGCCTTTGTAGTCCAAAGCCGCATTCACATCATCTGATAAACAGCCACGATTGATCGGGTAATGGATCTCTGCATTGATAATCACATCCTGCTTTTTTTTCTCGCTCTTCAGGATTGAAACCTATGAAGGTGCGAAGTCGCAGGTTGGTAATTTTAATAATGGCATTGCTCAAAGGCATTTTGTTTCTCCAGTAGGTGTCGTGATCTGTTACGCACAACACTATTCAATTAGAGCATACCAATTCTAAAAAAATTAATAAAATTGTTATAAAAACAACACGAAACTAAGGGTTACTGATTTTTAAAGCGTCTATAGGAACAAAAATCCAGCCCTCAGACGAAGGAGTATCTTGAAAGGGAAAAACAATCTTTTCAGGATGTTGTGCAACACAAAAGGCTAGTAAAGCGCACCATAGCGCATCATTCTTATCATCATTTTTCAAATCCGGATAACCAGAATAGCGATGCTGCATCCATTCAGACCTCTTAGCCGCAGATGGATAGCCTTCAAGCGCTGTCAATAATTCACCGTCGGTCCAGCGCCCCGCTGCTAAAACCTGCGGTGCAAATTTAGCTAAAAAATGAATGCCTTTGGTGGCTTGGCTGCCAATCATATCTTTAATGGGTGACAAGGGTTTCAGCCCTCTCGTAAACAGAAAATGTTCGGTTTGACGGAACAGATAGGGGTTCTGCTGTGATGCTCCTATCGATTCAGCCGGTTGAGATCGCGTGATCAACTGAACAAAAGCCGTCGAAAACCCTAAAGGAGTGTCTATGGCTAGAGTCACATGAAACGGTTTCTCCGGCAGTGTTATCTCGCAGAGTGAAAAAACACTTGCCAGCAACTGCTCTGTTGAGGCCGCATGATTGATCTGTTCTCGCAGATTGCCTCGCCAAGCTCTGCCCACTAAATTGAGCCTGATGATCTAAAAAAACGAGTGCATCACGACTGGCAGCGTTGTGATCACAATTCCAGCCGCCAACATCCCAACCCAGGTAGTAGTGCCGCATTACCAATGCCCGGTATTTGGCATACTTAACCAGGGTTCTTTAGGGGCTAATGCGCCGCCTTTTTGTAATAATTCTATGGAGATATTGTCGGGCGATCTTACAAACGCCATACGGCCATCGCGTGGTGGTCGATTAATGATTACTCCCGCTTTTTGCAACCGATCACAAGCATCATAAATATCATCAACCTCATAAGCTAGATGACCAAAATGACGGCTATCCGCTGGTAAACCTTCATCGCCATCCCAATTATAGGTCAGCTCTACTGGACACTCGTGTTGCCCTGGCGGTGCCATAAACACTAGCGTAAATCGGCCCTGTTCACTGTCATGTCGACGTACTTCTTCCAAACCAAGCAACGTATAGAAAGCCATTGACGCTTGCAAGTCTTTAACACGCACCATGGTGTGTAGGTATCTCATCATCGTCTCCCTTAAACAAAACCACTGAATGAAACAGATTATAGTCTACTGTTTTTATAGCGAAGTATCACAAGATTACGCTCAATGCTTGGATTAAGATTGATCTTAAAGCAAAGATCTTACTTGACCCATTTACACTCAACCGTTATTTTGAAAAAAGGCTGTACTCAACAGCCAACGTCGCTCAGACGGTTCTGGGCGCTTACGTGAGACTTTAATGATGTCAAACAAATCTGCTATCCGCTTTGAGCGCATTGAGCGCTTGCCTCCTTACGTCTTCAACATCACTGCTGAATTGAAAATGGCCGCTCGTCGGCGCGGTGAAGACATTATCGATTTAAGTATGGGTAACCCTGATGGTGCTACGCCACCTCATATTGTTGAAAAACTGTGTACTGTGGCTCAACGACCTGATACTCACGGCTACTCAAGCTCTAAAGGTATTCCCAGATTACGCCGCGCGATTAGTCACTGGTATCAAGATCGATACGCTGTAGACATAGATCCAGAGACAGAAGCGATTGTCACCATCGGTTCTAAAGAAGGGCTTGCTCATTTGATGTTGGCCACACTCGATCGTGGCGATGGTGTTCTGGTTCCTAATCCTAGCTACCCTATTCATATATACGGTGCCGTCATCGCCGGCGCTCAGGTTCGCTCAGTGCCCCTTATTCCAGGTGTCGACTTTTTTTGCTGAGTTAGAGCGCGCCATTAAAGAAAGCATACCTAAACCGAAAATGATGATATTGGGTTTTCCTTCTAACCCTACCGCCCAATGTGTCGAAATAGACTTTTTTGAACGCGTGATTGCGCTGGCCAAAGAGCATGGTGTGCTTGTTGTTCATGATTTAGCCTATGCCGATATCGTCTTTGACGACTGGAAAGCACCATCCATTATGCAGGTTGAAGGCGCTAAAGAGGTGGCCGTAGAGTTTTTTCACCTGTCTAAAAGTTACAACATTGGCCGGCTGGCGCATCGGCTTTATGGTGGGAAACCCTGAGTTGGTGAAACGCCTTGTCGCGGATTAAAAGTTATCACGACTATGGCACCTTTACCCCGCTTCAGGTGGCGGCTATTGCCGCATTAGAAGGCGATCAAAGCTGTGTTCACGAGATTGCCAGTCAATACCAAAAGCGCCGCGATGTACTTGTTAAAGGTTTGCATGAGATAGGTTGGATGGTTGAGAAGCCGAAAGCGTCAATGTATGTCTGGGCAAAAATTCCAGAGGCTTATGCCGGGTTAGGCTCGTTAGAGTTTGCCAAGAAAATGTTAGCCGACGCCAAGGTATCCGTATCACCTGGTATAGGATTTGGTGATTATGGCGATGATCATGTTCGTTTTGCTCTAATCGAGAATCAGGACCGTATACGTCAAGCATTACGTGGAATTAAATCGATGTTTCGCACTGATGGCTTGCTTTAAGTCTGGCAGACTAGTTAGGAGAATTTTGTTATGACGTTAAAAAAATGGGCAAACACCCTACTTATTTCAGGTTCGATGCTGCTCAGCTCTGCAGCCTTTGCGCAATCACCGATCGTGGTTTCGTCCAAAATTGATACTGAAGGATCTGTTCTTGGACACATTATTTATTTCGCACTGAAAGATGCAGGCCTAGCGGTCAATAATCGAATACAGCTCGGAGGCACCAGTATTGTTCGCAGTGCATTAATTAATGGTGAGATCGATATCTACCCAGAATATACCGGTAATGGTGCCTTCTTTTTCGATCATGACGATGACAGCGTCTGGAAAAATGCTGAAAGCAGTTATGAGCTAGTTAAGCAGCTGGATTACGACGCGAATCAGTTAGTCTGGCTAACACCTGCCGATGCTAATAACACCTGGGCGATGAGTGTTCGCGGTGACTTAGCGCGTGAGCAGGGTTTAACCACACTAGAAGATTTGGCCAACTATTTGAATCAGGGCGGTGATTTTAAATTTGCGGCCAGTGCTGAGTTCGTTGAGTCAGCAAGTGCCTTACCCTCATTTCAAGAGGCTTATGGTTTTACACTAAGCTCTGATCAGTTGTTGATATTAGCGGGCGGCAATACCGCAGCCACCATGCGAGCCGCTGCCTTACAGACCAGCGGTGTGAATGCGGCCATGACTTACGGTACGGATGGCGGTTTACCTGCGCTCGATTTAGTCGTACTGGAAGACACTTTGAGTGTTCAACCCGTCTATCAACCCGCTCCAGTTGTTCGAGACAGCATTCTGCAAGCGAATCCTGAAATTGCAACTATCCTAGAGCCTATTTTTGCAGCGTTAAATCTTGAAACCTTACAGCAACTCAATGGAGATGTTGCGGTTAATGGTGAAGATGCTTCAGTTGTGGCTCGACGCTTCTTAGACTCTTTGTAATCGAATCAAAGGAAACCTTAGGGAGCTTATGCTCACATTTAGAGTGGACAAAGTGATGCTGGTATTAACGACAGCATCACTTTTGTGTTTATTGTTTTTCGATTTTGTAAGCTTACAACCCAATCGAATACTGCCTGGAACTGGGTTTTCCCTCTTTGATGCCGTTGGAAACAGCTACGCCGCTATCTTGATAGGGCTTCTACTTGGGATGCTCTTACTCAGTGTTACCTCGAGCCCAAAACGTCGTTATTGGCAACTCGGTATTACCCTGCTCATCCTTTGTCTACTGCCGTTTTTATTAACAATCTTTGCATCAATCCATATCCCTGAAACACAAACACAAGCTCGTACCGGATTAGGCGCATCCTTTTGGTGCTTGGTTTTTTTACTCGCATTAATGCTTGTAGAGCTTAAGGAAAAGCTTAAGATAAGCACCATACCAAATTGTTTTATAATATCTTTAGTTTTAATTATCTGGTTCTTGCTTTATTCAGCAGGTGCGTTGAACTCGCTTGCACTGGTCAGGGAATATACCGCACGAGCAACGCCGTTCCACCAAGCCGTCATGGCTCATTTCTATCTCGTAGGGGGTGCACTCTTATGCAGTACACTACTGGGTATCTTTCTCGTTTTTCTTATGCGCCAGTATAAAGCCGCCGAGAACGCCATTTTCCCGCTGCTCAATTTTATTCAAACCATTCCCAGTTTAGCGTTATTTGGGCTGTTGATTGCACCCTTGGGCTACCTTTCCTCTAAGAGCGAATGGCTACAATCCATTAATGTAGGCGGTATAGGTTGGGCTCCTGCTTTAATTGCCTTGATCGCCTACAGTTTGCTTCCCATGGTCAGAAATAGCTTCGTTGCGCTTAATGAAGTCAGTGCTGCTGTCATAGAGGCGGCACGCGGGATGGGTATGGAGCCTATTCAGGTATTTTTCAAGTTCGCCTTCCATTAGCCATGCCCGTCATTTTAGAGGGCATGAGAATTACCACGATTCAAGCCATCGGTTTAACGGCGGTAGCCGCACTCATCGGCGCAGGCGGATTAGGTAACTTTATTTTTCAAGGCTTAGGCCAAGCCGCCATGGATATGGTGTTACTAGGGGCATTACCGATTCTGGTGATGGCACTGATGGCCGACCTGTTCTTTTCCATTATCAGATCTTTTTTTCATCACAATGACAGAATAACTGAGCATTAATGCAATGAACACCAACAACATGATCCAACTCCAACAGGTCAGTAAGTATTATGATTCAGCCGTTGCTGTCGACAAAATTGATCTGACGATCAATCGAGGTGAATTTTGTGTTCTAGTGGGCACTTCCGGTTGTGGTAAGTCAACAACACTCAGAATGATTAATCGTTTGATTCCGCATAGTGGTGGCAAAATATTGATTGAAAGTCAGGAAATTAATACCTTTAACGAGCAAACTCTTCGCCGTCGGATTGGATATGCCATTCAAAATACTGGGTTGTTTCCACACTGGGATGTCGCTCGCAATATAGGGACTGTGCCTAGACTGCTGAACTGGCCTAAAGACAAAATACAATCCCGTATCGAAGCGTTATTGGCGTTACTGAATCTGCCTTATCACGAATTTGCTCACAAATATCCTCATGAGCTTTCCGGCGGCCAAGCACAAAGAGTCGGTGTCGCCAGAGCCTTGGCGGGTGACCCTGATGTACTGCTAATGGACGAACCTTTTGGCGCACTTGATCCCATTACACGTGAATCTCTGCAGAATGAACTCCTTAGAATTCAACAGCAAATTCATAAAACGATAGTATTTGTGACTCATGATATGGATGAAGCCTTAAAACTGGCCAACCATATTGTGGTAATGGATCAGGGTAAAATCATTCAACAAGCTACCCCTTATGAGTTACTCCTCAATCCGGTAAATGAATTTGTTTCCCAGCTGCTCGGCGGCGAAGATAGAGGGCTAAAACAAGCGGGATTGATGTCAGTTGGCGACTTTATGCGCCCTATTCCACCTACCCCAATAAGCACAGATCAATCTTCTGCGCGCGTGAAACCTCAAGACACACTTAGGTTAGCCTTGTCGATCATGCTCTGGCATCAAGTAGAGACGCTAGATGTCATGCTAAACGATTGCTGCGTGGGTCAGATCTCGTTACAACAGATTATGCAGGCGAAACCTCATGCTTCGTTCAACTAGTATGACATCGGTATTTATGAATCGAGGTGCGTGGTTTTGGTTAGTGCCATTTTTTTGGTTGACCTGTTTGCTGGTTGCCGCGGTTAGCTTTCCACACCTTGAACAGTTGTTTGCACATATTTCACCGAATCAACGCCAGGTCATCTATGCGAGAGACAGTTTTAGTTCACTTCTTTTAAATCATCTGTATTTAGTGGGTATCGCCGCGTTAATCTCAATTATTTTGGGTGTGAGTAGCGCCATATTTGTGACGAGACCCTACGGAAAAGAGTTTCTGCCACTGGTTAGCCAGATCGCCTCCATCGGGCAGACCTTTCCACCTA
>JAJOJN010000051.1 GCA_021208565.1 Nitrincola sp. | reverse complement strand
CGATGGTGTTGATCAGCTATTAAAAAACCTAGACAAAGTCCGTTACAACGGTGTTTTAGGTATCAATATAGGTAAAAACAAAGATACGCCTAATAAAAAGGCGAATGATGATTACCTATACTGTCTTCGTCGTGTTTATGATCGTGCCAGTTATATCACGGTTAATATTTCCTCTCCGAATACTCCAGGGCTTCGTAGTCTTCAATTTGGTGATTCTCTCAATGGTTTGTTAGATGCGCTAAAAAAACGAGCAAGCCAGACTTTCTAAACTGCATCTGAAATATGTCCCTATTGCACTTAAAATTGCCCCGGACATGGAAGAAGAAGAGTTTGAGTTGGTCGCCAATGCGCTCAAAAGTTACGAAATGGATGGTGTTATCGCAACCAATACCACGCTTAGTCGTGAAGGTGTCGAGGACTCCGTATATGCACAGGAGTCCGGTGGCCTGAGCGGTGCACCCGTGCGTAATCGTTCTACAGCCGCTATAGCTGCATTGCATCGCCATCTCAAAGGTGCTTTGCCGATTATTGGTGTGGGGGGGATTACAGAGCCCTTCGATGCTGCAGAAAAAATCGAAGCTGGCGCGAGTTTAGTACAGATCTATTCTGGATTCATTTATCGAGGTCCTACCCTAATACACGAATCCGTTAAAGCGATAGAGCCTTTACTGAAGAAGTAATTCAGCGGTAAAAAGTGTTTGGGTTACAAGGTTGCGACACATCGATAAATGTATGTTAGCCGCAACCTTGACTCCTATAAATCGAAATTGTTAATCAGAAATTACGCTAAAGTGGGGTTTATCTGGATTGCAGAAACGCCGGACATACCATTCCAGTGTGCTTCGCGACCCTCTCGCCAACCGTTCATCCAGTGCGATCGAAGTTCAGTTGTTTGTACGGGGCATTCCTCTTTTGAACGACCATTTAGGCCGGCAACAAATCCACGGTTATGCAGAGTAGAACTGCGGTCACGTTTCTGTTTTCTCATAATGCGCCTCTCAATTTCTAATTGTCATCGCGGTACCTAACGTATGACATATAAATGAGGTGAAGGTTCACCTAACATTAAGTACCTTTCGCGTGTGTACCAAGGGCTATTGGCACACACCCTATTAGTAACGTAAATAAGCGGCGTTGGCTATTGATATTAACTATAATGTCACAGAACGTTCATAGAGTGCTTCATAGCGCGACTGCACAATCGTGAATTTAATCATGCGTTTACAACAAAAGATCAAATTGATTAAAGATCTTGAAAAAAAATTCATCCCAAAGTCAGGGGTCGAGGTAATCATGACACCAGAGAGTTCAAACACTGAAACGTATCAATATTTTGTGACCTGCCCAAAGGGAATGGAACAACTGCTGGCGGATGAGTTGACACAATTACAGGCTGAAGCCGTGCGTTTGACCGTCGCCGGTGTCAGCTGTGAAGGCGATAAAGCGCTAGGTTATCGTATCTGTTTATGGTCAAGATTGGGTAGTCGAGTGTTGCAGCGACTGACGGAAGCGCCAGTGACGACTGCAGATTCACTTTATGATGCCGTTCAATCAATCGATTGGTTGAGTCATTTAAGACCATCAGGCACGCTCAGCGTGGACTTTAACGGTCGAACTGACGATATCCGAAACACTCACTTTGGTGCGTTAAAAGTAAAAGACGCTATTGTTGATCAGATTCGAGCCGCCACAGGTCAACGTCCAGAGATTGATAAGCAGCAGCCTGAGTTACGAATTAATGTTCACTTGGCAAGAGGAAAAGTGGCAATTTCGCTAGATCTTTCTGGTGAAAGTTTGCATCGCCGAGGCTATCGCTCGAAGACAGGTGAAGCCCCTATGAAGGAAAACTTGGCGGCAGCCGTGTTAATGAGAGCGGGTTGGCATAAGGGCGACGTGAGTTGTTTGGTCGATCCCATGTGTGGTTCAGCGACCTTGTTGACAGAAGCAGCGCTGATCTATTTAAACATTGCCCCCGGGCTTTATCGTCACCAATATGGGTTTATGCGTTGGCCAGATTTTGACCGAACGCTCTGGCAGCAGCTTTTGGATGAAGCAAAAGCGCTAGAGAGTGCAGGGCGACAAAATCAAACACTGAGATTGATAGGATCTGACCAAGATGCTCAAGTGATAGCCGCCGCAAAAGAAAATGTGCGTCGAGCAAAACTAGAAGACTGGATCGAGCTAGAAACCCAAGAAATGACACAGGTTAAACGCCCTGAAGGTGTTGAAAAGGGGTTATTAATCACCAATCCGCCTTATGGTGAACGCCTAGGTGAAACAGGGCAGTTAATGTTTCTGTATAAACAGTTAGGTCAGCTCATGCGGACTGAGTTTTACGCCTGGCAAGCCGCCGTTTTAACCACTGATATTGCGTTAAGTCGTGTTATGGGGTTGAAGGCGCATAAAGATTATCAGCTCTTTAACGGTGCCTTAGAGAGCCGTTTATTTCTGTTTGATATTTTTGCGGAGCGGCCTGAGTCATCCCAACCTGCGACCAGCGTGGTGTTGAGTGAAACAGCACAGATGTTCGCTAATCGATTGCAGAAAAATCTTAAAAATCTGCGCAAATGGGTCAAGCAGGAATCGATAGAATGCTATCGTGTTTATGATGCTGATATTCCAGAATATGCTGTTGCTGTGGATATCTACGGTGATCAGGTCTTAGTTCAAGAGTATCAAGCTCCGGGAAGTATTGATCCTGTAAAAGCCTTCAATCGTTTATCTGAAGCGGTCACCGCGACGGGTGTGGTGTTAGATAAAAAACCACATCAGGTGATATTGAAGCAGCGCAAGCGTCAGCAGGGAACGGATCAATATCAGCGTCAAAACGATACGGGTAACTTTTTCGTGGTGCAGGAACAGGGTTGTCGTTTACGGGTTAATCTGCATGATTATCTTGATACGGGACTCTTTCTTGATCACCGTCCAGTGCGCAGGCGCATTCAGATGTTAGCGTCTGGCAAAGATATGTTGAATCTGTTTTGCTATACGGGTGCTGCAACCGTGCATGCTGCTGTGGGTGGAGCCAAATCCACCACTAGTGTCGATATGTCAGCGACCTATTTAGAGTGGGCAAAACAAAATTTACTGCTCAATCAAGCTGATCTGTCACAGCATCTTCTGATTCGTGAAGATTGTTTCAAATGGCTAAAAACGCCAGAAAACGGCAGTCTATGACCTTATTTTCATGGATCCCCCCACGTTTTCTAATTCAAAGAAAATGGAAGGGGTGTTAGATGTTCAGCGAGATCATGTTGCGTTAATCGAAGATGCGATGCGCTTGTTAAGGCCAAATGGCTTACTGATTTTCTCAAACAATTACCGACGCTTTAAGCTCGATTATGAAGCCTTATCACGCTATCAAATCAAGGATGTGACACAGCAATCTTTAGATCCTGATTTTTAAGCGCAATAGTAAAATTCACTGTTGCTTTGAGATTACGCACTAAAAAAATTGCCCGCATCTGCGGGCAATTTCATCTAAGGCTAAGCATTAACCTGGATAGTCGCGCTTTTTAGCACCTGTGTACAGCTGGCGCGGACGTCCAATGCGGTTAGGGCTAGAGTGGAACTCGTTCCAATGAGAAATCCAGCCAATGGTACGTGACATCGCGAAGATTACCGTGAACATGCTGGTTGGAATACCCATCGCCTTCAGGATAATGCCAGAGTAGAAGTCTACGTTCGGGTAGAGTTTACGCTCTACGAAGTAAGGGTCTTCCAAAGCGATTTCTTCTAGGCGCGTCGCGATTTTTAGAAGCGGATCGGTAATGTGTAGCTCTGCCAACACTTCGTCACAAGTCTTTTTCATCACGCGCGAGCGTGGATCAAAGTTGCGATAGACGCGGTGACCGAAGCCCATTAAGCGGAAAGGATCGTTAGGATCTTTAGCGCGCTTAATAAACTCAGGGATATTCGCCTCGTCGCCAATTTCCTCGAGCATAGTCAATACGGCTTCATTAGCACCGCCATGTGCAGGACCCCAAAGGGCGGCAATACCCGCGGCAATACATGCGAAGGGGTTAGCGCCAGAAGAACCCGCTAAGCGAACAGTGGAGGTTGAGGCGTTTTGTTCGTGATCAGCGTGTAGCGTAAAAATACGATCCATTGCGCGAACAAGTACAGGGCTAACTTCATAGTCAGAGCAAGGTGTAGAGAACATCATGCGCAAGAAGTTTTCCGCATAACTCTTATCGTTGCGCGGGAACATAAACGGCTGGCCAATCGAGTATTTGTAACACATGGCCGCTAGTGTAGGCATCTTCGCAATAAGGCGGTAAGCGCATACTTCACGGTGGTTGGCGTTATTGATATCTAATGAGTCGTGATAGAAGGCAGATAAAGCTCCCACAACACCACACATAATTGCCATTGGGTGAGCATCACGACGGAAGCCTTTATAGAAAGAAATCAGTTGTTCATGAACCATTGTATGATTACTGATGGTGTTGACAAATTTCTTCTTCTCTTCGGCGTTAGGAAGCTCGCCGTTAAGCAGCAAATAACAGACTTCGAGGTAGTCCGACTTCTCAGCAAGCTGATCAATCGGGTATCCGCGGTGCAACAGAATCCCTTGATCACCATCGATATAAGTGATTTGAGATTCGCAGGCAGCCGTCGAAACGAAGCCAGGGTCATAGGTAAAAAGACCTTTTCCAGTCAGCGGACGGACATCAATAACATCTGGACCTTCAGTTCCTGAGTAAACTGGGAGTTCAATGACTCCATCCAGGCCGTCGACCGTCAAACGTGCTTTCTTGTCAGCCATAGGTGGCTCCTATCATTCGGTTATAATTACAATGACTTATCTTGGTCATTTGATTACATTGTCAGGTACTACCTGAATGAGAACTCGACAACTATAGAGGTTGAGAAGGGTTTGTCAATTCAACCTAAAGATGAATAGTGCAATGCAACATGTCGACAACAAAGATAGCAGAGTGATCCGAAATAACCTAGTTAGCCTAATAGGTAATGATGAAATTTTTCCAAGGGAATTGGCGTGTTAGACCATTGTTGTACAGACGTCAAGTCGCGTTGTATTAAGTTTCGTAACTGACTATACTTCGAGCCCTGAGTTGACATTGTACAGTTGTGCAATGGCACAAATGTGCAATGCCGGTTCGGCAAATCGAACTACTGCTTCTAAGCACTTCCAGCAACCCGTCCTGCAAAGGGACTACAAAAGTGTGAACTAGAGCCGTGAACAAAAAACGACCTGTAAACCTAGATATACAAACCATTAAACTGCCACTACCGGCGGTCACCTCAATTCTACATCGCGTCACAGGTGTAGCACTGTTCTTTGGTGCCATCTTCGCTATGTACTTATTGGGATTGTCACTGGAATCTCAGTCCGGCTTTAATGCCGCCGCTGATCTTCTACGGGATAGCTTCCTGGCTAAACTCATCGCATGGGGATTTGTATCAGCACTGCTGTATCACCTAGTCGCGGGCGTCAAACATCTCATTATGGATTTTGGCTACTGTGAAGAGTTGGAATCAGGTACTTTGGCCGCCAAAGTTACTCTGATTGCAGGTGTTGTTCTTGTCCTTCTGGCAGGAGTATGGATATGGTAACAAGTATTACAAGTTTTGGCCGTAGTGGTCTTTACGATTGGATGATGCAGCGTGTAACCGCGGTTGTCTTGATGGCGTACACGATTTTTATGATCGGTTACTTGCTGTTCAGTTCTGATCTGAGTTATGCCGCTTGGTCATCTTTATTCCAAGGTACAGCAATGCGTATCTTCACCCTGTTGGCAATTTTGTCAATGGTAGCTCATGCGTGGATTGGTCTTTGGTCGGTATCAACTGACTATATCAAAAAGACTAGCATCCGTTTCGCAGTTCAATCCGTATGTGGTCTGCTGGCGTTTATTTACGTCGTGTGGGGCATTCAGATTCTATGGGGTGTTTAAGAGATGACAAAGCTGCGTACATTAACCTTTGATGCCATCGTTGTCGGTGGCGGCGGTGCGGGCATGCGTGCTTCACTGCAGTTGGCTCAGTCTGGTTTGAATACCGCCTGTGTCACTAAAGTGTTTCCAACTCGTTCGCATACGGTTTCTGCCCAAGGTGGTATTACCTGTGCCATCGCGAGTGCGGACCCCAATGACGATTGGCGTTGGCACATGTACGATACCGTCAAGGGTTCCGACTATATCGGTGACCAAGATGCTATCGAGTACATGTGTTCTGTAGGTCCTCAGGCTGTATTTGAACTTGATCACATGGGTCTGCCATTCTCGCGTACCGAGATTGGTCGTATTTATCAGCGCCCATTTGGTGGTCAGTCAAAGGGTCCAGATAATCCAACTCAGGCAGCGCGTACTTGTGCTGCGGCAGACCGTACGGGTCACGCTCTACTGCATACGCTCTACCAAGCCAATATGAAAGCGGGCACAACCTTCCTAAATGAATGGTATGCCGTAGACTTGGTAAAGAATGCTGATAACGCCGTTGTGGGTTGTATCGCTATCTGCATCGAAACGGGTGAAACCGTTTATATCAAAGCTAAAGCAACGGTACTGGCTACTGGTGGTGCTGGTCGTATCTACGCCTCCACAACCAATGCGCTCATCAATACTGGTGACGGTATGGGTATGGCATTGCGTGCTGGTTTTGCGGCGCAAGATATGGAGATGTGGCAGTTCCACCCAACCGGTATCGCTGGTGCGGGTACGCTGGTCACTGAAGGCTGTCGTGGTGAAGGTGGTTACCTGATCAATAAAGACGGCGAGCGTTTCATGGAGCGTTATGCGCCGAACGCCAAAGACTTGGCGGGTCGTGACGTTGTTGCGCGTTCAATGATCTTAGAGATCCTTGAAGGTCGTGGCTGTGGTCCAGAAGGTGATCACGTATTGCTGAAACTCGATCACTTGGGTGAAGAGGTTCTTCATTCTCGTCTACCGGGTATCTGTGAATTGTCCAAAACCTTCGCAGCGGTTGATCCCGTTAAAGAGCCTATCCCGGTTGTGCCAACTTGCCACTACATGATGGGTGGCTTGCCAACCAATATCGGTGGTCAGGTTATCTGTCCAGATGAAAATGGCAATGATCAGATCGTTAATGGTTTGTTTGCCTGTGGTGAAGTGGCTTGTGTATCTGTACACGGTGCTAACCGTTTGGGTGGAAACTCTCTGCTTGATTTGGTGGTCTTCGGTCGCGCTGCGGGTATGCAAATTGAGCAGCAGATGCGTGAAGGTTACGAAGTTAAAGATGCAACTGACGCTGATATCGATGCGGCTATGGCGCGTCTGAATCGTCTAAATAACACTACGGGCGGTGAAAAAAATCGCTGAAGTGCGTAAAGAGTTGCAAAATACTATGCAGCTATACTTCGGTGTATTCCGTGACGGTCCAAGCATGGATAAAGGTCTTCAGTTGCTGGGTGACATTCGCAAGAAAGTTGAAAACTTGCATCTTGAAGACAAGAGCTTGTCTTTCAATACGTCACGTATTGAGGCCCTTGAGCTTGAGAACTTGCTGGAGGTAGCTGAAGCGACTGCAGTAGCAGCCGTTGAGCGTAAAGAGTCTCGTGGTGCCCATGCGCGTAACGATTTCACTGAGCGTGATGATGAAAATTGGCTATGCCATTCGATCTATTACCCAGCGGATAAGCGTATAGGTAAGCGTGCGGTGAATTTCGCGCCTAAGACTGTAGACGCATTTCCGCCTAAGGTCAGAACTTACTAAGAGGCTCATGATATGCTAGTAAGTGTATACAGATACAATCCTGAAACCGATAATGCTCCTTACATGCAGGATATCCATATTGAGATTCCTGGTGGTAAAGACATCATGGTACTGGACTTGCTCCAGTTGTTGAAAGAAAAAGATCCTTCAATGACATTCCGTCGTTCATGCCGTGAAGGTGTGTGC
The DNA here is from genome assembly GCA_021208565.1 of Nitrincola sp. Classification (GTDB taxonomy): domain Bacteria; phylum Pseudomonadota; class Gammaproteobacteria; order Pseudomonadales; family Balneatricaceae; genus Nitrincola. The sequence continues at coordinate 32,772 of JAJOJN010000051.1, read as the reverse complement.
GGTTCAGACGGGATGAACATGAATGGTAAAAATGGCTTGGCGTGTATCACGCCGTTGTCGCAGGTCGTTGAAAAGGACAAGCTTGTACTTCGTCCGCTACCAGGCTTGCCTGTGATTCGTGACTTGGTTGTCGATATGACTCAGTTCTATCGTCAGTACGAGAAGGTCAAGCCTTTCTTGATCAACGATACGCCAGCACCAGCAATTGAACGCCTTCAGTCGCCTGAAGATCGTGCAGAATTGGATGGGCTTTATGAGTGTATCCTATGTGCATGTTGTTCAACGGCGTGCCCATCTTTCTGGTGGAACCCAGATAAGTTTATCGGTCCATCGGGCTTGCTTCAGGCTTACCGTTTCTTGGCCGATACGCGTGATACGGCTCGTGATCAACGTTTATCCGAGCTGGATGATCCGTTCAGTGTGTTCCGTTGCCACGGCATCATGAACTGTGTGAACGTTTGTCCAAAGGGATTAAACCCAACCAAAGCGATTGGTAAGATTCGTAACATGCTTCTGCAGCGTGCTACCTAATCATTTGCTTATCTCTACAAAGGCGCCCGAGTGGCGCCTTTTGTTTTTGGGTTATATCCTTATGCAATAACGTTACTTAAAACATGGAAATCTTCCCATAAGGTCTATGTTACCCGTCGCTATAATTTTCTGTAGAATTCAATTCTGTTGAACGGTGTTAAGAAGGTCAGAAAAGTCGTAAAATAATACGAATGCCTTCTGTGTAAACACTGGGCATCCTAAACGGTAATCAGCTAAGAGGAAGCCCCGAAGTGTGGCGAGGAGTGGTGCAGCCTTGTCAGACAGCTTACCTCAGACTCAGGGTGAAATAATAATGCAAGACAGCATGATGGAGCTGATGTGGAAGAACGCTCACCTATACGGTGGAAATCTTTCATATGTAGAACAACTATACGAAGCCTACCTCATTGACCCCAATGCCGTTCCTCAGGAGTGGCGAGAAGAATTTGATCGTTTGCCAAAGACAGGCGACAACCTCACGCAAGATATTCCGCATACGCCTATTCGTGATCATTTCCAGTTGTTGGCTAAAAACCAACGCAAAGCTGGTCCTGCATCAGTTGCCAGCGTAAGCTCTGAACACGAAAAGAAACAGGTTCGCGTATTGCGCATGATCAACGCCTACCGTGTTCGTGGTCATCAGGTGGCAAAAATTGATCCGCTGAATTTACTGCAGCGTCCACCGGTTCCCGATCTTGATTTGCGTTTCCATGAGCTATCAGAAGCTGATTACGATACAACCTTCCAGCTCGGTTCGCTGTTCTTCGGTACAGAAGAAGCGCCGCTTAAGTCAATCGTTGAAGACTTAAAGAAAACCTACTGTTCATCTGTAGGTGCTGAGTATATGCATATTGTTGATACTCAAGAGAAGCGTTGGATCCAATCTCGCATGGAGCCCGTGCGTTGTGATCCTGTCCTTGATGCCGACACCCGTATCCATATCCTTGAGCGTTTAACTGCTGCTGAAGGCTTAGAGAAATACCTTGGCTCACGTTATGCCGGCGCTAAACGCTTTGGTGTAGAAGGTGGTGAGTCACTGATTCCATGTCTAGATGAACTGATTCAACGTGCTGGTAAAGATGGCGCTAAAGAAGTGGTAATCGGCATGGCACACCGTGGACGTTTAAACGTTCTGGTTAATATCTTCGGTAAGAACCATCCGACCTCTTTGGTGAATTTGAAGGTAAAAAAACCCTTGAAACATCAGGTGACGTGAAATACCACCAAGGTTTCTCTTCAAATATCATGACCCCAGGTGGTGAAGTTCACTTGGCAATGGCGTTCAACCCATCTCACTTGGAAATCGTTTCTCCAGTGGTTGAGGGTTCTGTTCGCGCCCGTCAAGACCGTCGTCAAGATCCAGTGGGTAACTCGGTAATTCCGGTTTCTATCCACGGTGACGCTGCATTTGCTGGTCAAGGCGTGGTCATGGAAACCTTCCAGATGTCACAGACCCGTGCATACAAGACAGGCGGTACCATTCACATTGTGATCAACAACCAAGTTGGTTTCACAACGTCTAAGAAAGAAGATGCGCGTTCAACTGAATACTGCACCGATGTTGCTAAAATGGTGCAGGCGCCGATCTTCCACGTTAATGGTGATGATCCAGAAGCAGTGCGTTTTGTGACGCAACTGGCACTTGACTACCGTAACGAGTTTAACAAAGACGTGGTAATTGACCTGGTCTGCTACCGTCGTCGTGGTCATAACGAAGCGGATGAGCCATCCGGTACTCAGCCACTGATGTACAATCAGATCAAAGTACAAAAAAACGACTCGTGAGCTTTATGCTCAGCGCTTAGTTGATGAAGCTGTTATCACGGCCGATCAAAGCAAAGAGATGGAGCAAGAGTATCGTAAGGCACTTGAAAACGGTGAGCACGTTGCTAAATCCCTGGTGATGGAACCCAATACCGAAATGTTCGTGGATTGGAAGCCTTACCTAGGACATCTTTGGAGTTTTGAAGCCGATACGCGCGTTGATATCAAACTGCTTCAGGAGTTGGGACAAAAGATGTGTCGCTTCCCTGAAGGCTTCCCGATTCAGCGTCAAGTGCAGAAGATCTATGATGATCGTATTCGCATGGCTGCTGGTGGCATGGAAATCAACTGGGGCTTCGCAGAGACTCTAGCTTACGCAACGCTATTGGCTGAAGGCCATCAGGTGCGTTTGACAGGCCAAGACGTCGGTCGTGGTACTTTCTCACACCGTCATGCCGTGGTTCACAACCAAAAAGATGCCAGCACTTACGTACCACTTCAGCATCTGGATGAAAATCAGCCGAATTTCGACATCTTTGACTCCTTCCTCTCTGAAGAAGCAGTACTGGCGTTCGAATATGGTTACGCCACCACGATGCCCAATAGCATGGTCATTTGGGAAGCACAGTTTGGTGACTTTGCTAACGGTGCCCAAGTGGTAATCGACCAGTTTATCACCAGTGGTGAGCACAAGTGGGGTCGTCTATGCGGCTTAACCATGTTGTTGCCACATGGTTTTGAAGGTCAAGGTCCAGAGCATTCATCTGCTCGTTTGGAGCGCTTCTTGCAGTTGTGTGCAGAGCACAACATTCAAGTTGCTGTACCGACTACGCCATCACAAATTTTCCATCTGTTACGTCGTCAAGTGACTCGTCCTCTGCGTAAACCGCTGGTTGTCATGACGCCTAAGTCACTGCTACGTCATAAGCAAGCGGTGTGCTCACTTGAAGATCTGGCAGAAGGTACTTTCCAACCAGTGATTCCAGAAATCGATAAGCTGGATCCGAAGAAGGTGAAGCGTTTGGTTCTGTGTAGCGGTAAGGTTTATTACGACCTGTACAACCGTCGTGCTGAATTGGAAAAAGATGATGTCGCGATTGTTCGTATTGAACAGTTGTATCCTTTCCCTGAAGCAATCCTTGAACAAGCGATTGCAGACTACACTAACCTTGAATCGGTAGTGTGGTGTCAGGAAGAGCCAATGAATCAAGGCGCTTGGTATTGCAGCCAGCATCACATGCGCCATGTGTTACAGAAGCATAATCCGAAACTTTCCCTCGAGGGTGTCGGTCGTCCTCACGCAGCAGCGCCTGCGGTAGGTTATATTTCTGTCCACGTTGAGCAGCAAGAAAAGCTGGTTAATGAAGCGATAAACGGTTAATAACGCGTTCGAATGAACCTTAGAGCAGCATACAAAAAGGAAAGAACATGAGTATCGAAATTAAAGCACCTACGTTCCCTGAATCGGTTGCAGATGGTACGGTCGCTACTTGGCATAAAAAGCCAGGTGAAGCTTGTGCTACAGATGAACTGATTGTTGATATCGAAACCGATAAAGTTGTTCTCGAAGTCGTCGCACCTGCTGATGGTGTGATCAAAGAAATCCTCAAAGGTGAGGGCGATACGGTTCTCAGCGAAGAGATTTTGGCAATCTTTGAAGCGGGTGCTGTTGCATCGGCTGCACCAGCCGCTGCTGCGCAAGCGTCAGATACCAGTGATACAGACGCTGAGAAAGTAGGTCCTGCAGCGCGCAAACTGATTGATGAAAACAATCTGGATGCGTCTCAGATTAAAGGTACTGGCAAAAAATGGCGGTATCACTAAAGAAGACGTTCAAAACTATCTGAACAACCGTGGGTCTGCTCCTGCTGCTGCGGCTCCAGCGGCTAAGCCTGCTGCTGCAGCCCCAGCTGTTGCACTTAATGTACCTGCGGGTGAGCGTGTAGAGAAGCGCGTTCCGATGACTCGCTTGCGTGCAACGATTGCTAAGCGTCTAGTAGAAGCGCAACAAAAATGCAGCCATGTTAACCACTTACAATGAAGTTAATATGAAGCCTGTAATGGATCTGCGTAGCCAATACAAAGACCTGTTCGAGAAAACCCATAACGGTACTCGTTTAGGTTTTATGTCCTTCTTCGTAAAAGCAGCAACCGAAGCACTGAAACGCTTCCCAGCAGTTAATGCGTCTATCGATGGTAATGACATGGTTTACCATGCTTACCAAGATATCGGTGTGGCTGTATCCACTGATCGTGGTTTGATGGTTCCAGTTCTTCGCGACACTGACAGCATGAGCTTAGCTGATATCGAAGCGACCATTGCAGACTTCGGTAAGCGTGGGCGTGACGGCAAGCTAGGTATGGAAGATATGCAAGGTGGTACCTTCACCATCACTAACGGTGGTGTATTTGGTTCCTTGATGTCTACACCTATTTTGAACCCACCACAAACAGCGATCTTGGGTATGCACAAAATCCAAGAGCGTCCAATGGCGGTTAAAGGGCAAGTCGTTATTCTGCCGATGATGTATTTAGCGCTTTCATACGACCATCGTATGATTGACGGTAAGGAAGCGGTACAATTCCTGGTGACAATCAAAGATCTTCTCGAAGATCCTGCGCGTCTGCTGCTTGATGTCTAAGTAGAGATAAAACTCATCCGAAAACAGGATAGAAGAATGTCTGACAAGTTTGATGTAATCGTAATTGGTGCGGGCCCTGGTGGATATGTAGCTGCGATCCGTGCAGCGCAACTGGGCTTAAAAACAGCATGTGTTGAAAAGTGGGTGGATGATAAAAATGCACCTGTTTTAGGTGGTACCTGCTTGAACGTGGGTTGTATTCCTTCAAAAGCCTTGTTGGAAACTACCCACAAACTGCATGAAGCACAGCATGGTTTCGCGGCTCAAGGGATTGTGGCTGAAAATGTTCGTATGGATACCAAGCAGATGGTTGCTCGTAAGAACCAGATCGTTAAGAACCTAACCGGTGGTATCGCCGGTCTGTTCAAAGCTAACGGTGTAACGCTGCTTCAAGGTAAGGGCAAACTGCTTGCCAACAAACAAGTAGAAGTTACTGCTGTTGACGGAAGCGTTTCAGTGCATGCCGCTGAAAATGTGATCCTTGCAGCGGGTTCTGTACCTGTTGAGATCCCACCAGCACCCCTGACTGAAGGGCTGATTCTTGATAACGCAGGTGCATTGGATATCGATGAAGTGCCACCACGTTTAGGTATCATCGGTGCTGGTGTTATCGGTTTGGAAATGGGTTCCATCTGGGCTCGTTGCGGCTCTAAAGTGACAGTGCTAGAAGCGATGGATTCTTTCCTATCCCTAACGGATCAGGACCTATCCAAAGAAGCTTACAAATTGATGACTAAGCAAGGTCTAGACATCAAATTGGGTGCTCGCTGCACAGGCACTGAGATCAAGGGTAAAGAAGTTACCGTTAAGTACACAGACTCCAACGGTGAGCAAGAACTGGTTGTTGATAAGCTGATTGTGGCTGTTGGCCGTCGTCCGCTGACTCAAGGGCTGGTGGCTGATGATACTGGTGTGAAGCTGGATGAGCGTGGTTTCATCTTCGTTGATGAACAGTGCCGTACTAATGCACCGGGTGTCTATGCGATTGGTGATATTGTTCGTGGTCCTATGTTGGCGCACAAAGCGTCAGAAGAGGGCATCATGGTAGTAGACATCATCGCAGGTCACAAAGCTCAGTTGAACTACGACTGTGTTCCTAACATCATCTATACCTTCCCTGAGTTAGCTTGGGTGGGTAAAACGGAACAAGAGCTTAAAAACGAAGGCGTTGCCATCAAAGTAGGTAAGTTCCCATTCGCGGCTTCTGGTCGTGCCATGGCGGCGAATGCGACTGAAGGCTTCGTCAAAATGATCGCTGATGAGAAAACCGATCGCATTCTTGGTGTCCATATCGTTGGTGGTATTGCATCAGAATTGATCGCTCAAGCGGTTATTGCAATGGAATTCTGTGCAACTGCAGAAGATCTGCAGATGACAGTATTTGCTCACCCAACAGTGAGTGAAGCGGTACATGAGGCCGCACTGGCTGTGGATAATCACGCTATCCACGTTGCCAACCGTAAAAAACGCTAACCTGAAGGATTGCAACACAGTGGTAAGCCAAAAGCTTAACCGCTGTGTTTGCGGTTCACACAAGGTGCAGTCAGCGGTTAACAGCCCTGTGCTGTACATGTTTAATCGATAACTCAACGGATCAGAACATGAACCTTCATGAATACCAAGGTAAACAACTGTTTGCTCAATATGGTCTGCCAGTCTCTAAAGGCATCGCGGTAGATACTCCTGATGAAGCTGCTGCTGCAGCTGAGAAAATTGGCGGTGACAAATGGGTTGTAAAAGCCCAAGTTCACGCAGGTGGACGTGGTAAGGCTGGCGGCGTTAAGCTGGTTGACTCTCCTGCTGAAGCTAAAGCCTTTGCTGAAAAGTGGTTAGGTCAGCGTTTAGTCACTTATCAAACAGATGCTAATGGTCAGCCTGTTACTAAAATTTTGGTTGAAACCTGCACAGATATCGCTAACGAGCTTTACTTAGGTGCTGTTGTAGACCGTTCTTCACGTCGTATCGTTTTCATGGCCTCAACTGAAGGCGGCGTGGAAATCGAGAAGGTTGCTCACGAAACACCTGAGAAAATCCTGAAAGCAACGATTGATCCATTAACTGGCGCTCAACCTTACCAGGGTCGCGAGTTGGCATTCAAACTGGGTCTTCAAGGTGATCAGATCAAACAGTTCGTCAATATCTTCCTAGGTTTGGCGAAAATGTTTGAAGAGAAAGATCTGGCGCTATTAGAAATCAACCCATTGGTTATCACCGATGCCGGTAACCTACACTGCCTAGATGCGAAAATCGTGATCGACAGCAACGCTGTTTACCGTCACAAAGATATCCAAGCGATGCACGATCCCTCACAAGATGATGAGCGTGAAGCGCATGCAGCTCAGTGGGAACTGAACTACGTAGCACTTGAAGGTAACATCGGTTGCATGGTGAACGGTGCAGGCCTAGCCATGGGTACCATGGACATCGTTAAACTACACGGTGGTCAACCTGCTAACTTCCTAGACGTAGGTGGTGGTGCAACTAAAGAGCGTGTAACTGAAGCGTTCAAAATCATCCTTCTGACAGCACAGTAAGTGCAGTTCTGGTTAACATCTTCGGCGGTATCGTACGTTGCGACCTGATTGCTGATGGTATTATCGGTGCGGTTAAAGAAGTCGGTGTAAACGTTCCTGTCGTGGTACGTTTGGAAGGTAACAACGCCGAACTGGGCGCTCAGCGTCTAGCTGAATCCGGTCTAGATATCATTGCGGCGACCAGCTTAACTGACGCTGCACAGCAGGTTGTGAAAGCCGCGGAGGGTAAATAATCATGTCCGTTCTGATTAATAAAGACACTAAAGTCATCTGTCAGGGTTTCACTGGCGGTCAGGGTACTTTCCACTCAGAGCAGGCGATTGCTTACGGTACCAAAATGGTTGGCGGTGTTACGCCAGGTAAAGGTGGTACTGAGCACCTAGGTCTACCTGTATTCAACACCGTTGCTGAAGCGGTTGAAGCAACTGGTGCTGAAGCATCTGTTATCTATGTACCAGCAGCTTTCTGTAAGGATTCTATCCTTGAAGCAGCCAATGGTGGTATCAAGCTAATCGTATGTATCACTGAAGGCATCCCAACCTTAGATATGTTGGAATGCAAAGTGAAGTGCGATGAGCTGGGTGTTCGTCTGATCGGTCCAAACTGCCCAGGTGTGATCACCCCGGGTGAATGTAAGATCGGTATCATGCCAGGTCACATCCACTTACCTGGTAAAGTCGGTATCGTTTCACGTTCAGGTACTCTGACGTATGAAGCGGTTAAGCAAACGACTGATGCTGGCTTCGGTCAGTCTACCTGTGTTGGTATCGGTGGTGACCCAATCCCTGGTTCTAACTTCATCGACATTCTGGAATTATTCCAGAACGATCCACAGACTGAAGCGATTGTCATGATCGGTGAGATCGGTGGTTCTGCTGAAGAAGAAGCAGCTGCTTACATCAAAGACAACGTCACTAAGCCTGTTGTTTCTTACATTGCAGGTGTTACGGCTCCTGCGGGTAAGCGTATGGGTCATGCGGGTGCAATCATCTCTGGTGGTAAAGGTACTGCTGACGAGAAGTTTGCAGCACTCGAAGATGCTGGCGTCAAAACTGTACGTTCACTAGCTGATATCGGCAAAGCACTGTCTGAAGTTACTGGCTGGGCAATGAAGTAATCATTGCATAGTTGCTATATAAAAATCGCCCGCTAATGCGGGCGATTTTATTCAGGGACCCGATAGGGTTCCGTCTCTATTGCTTTAAAACGCTGTCCATGCATCTCTATAGTGCCGCTATAGCGTTCCTCACCCGTACTGGTAAACTCAAATTTATAACGTCTTTGCAGTACCAATCTACCTGTATGTGTATCCCGCTTAAAGCGAATGGCTTTTAATGCAATGCTTTGATCAAGGAGTTGCAGTGCTTCTTTATGACAGTAGCGCTTCACAGCAACAAGTGCCATTTCTCTGACCTTAAGATTTTGCCACCACAGTAAGGCAATCAAACCGAGCGCGCTGATCCATATCAACGCCTTTAAATCAAACCACATCCAATCACTCCAGCTTCACTTTGATGGCTTATGTTAACACTAAGCGATGGTTTCAAGTAATGACATTACCTGAGTAAAATAGTAAGGTATATAGATTGATACGCGTTGGAGTCAAAGATGCCGTTGCTGAGAAATCTGGATAACTTAAATTTTGATAATAGTTATGCTCGCTTACCTGAGTCCTGGTTTCAACGTACCTCGCCTAAGCCCCTGAAACATGCTCATCTGATTAGCTTTAATCCTCGTGTTGCACAGCGTTTAGATCTCGATCCCTGCCAAGTAAATCCAGATCAGCTGGTGGCGTATTTTGGTGGACTCAAACCACTCCCTGGCACCACTCCGATTGCGATGAAATATACCGGTCATCAATTTGGGCATTACAACCCTGATCTTGGTGATGGTCGAGGGCAATTGCTGGGTGAAGTGGTCAATCAACGTGGAGAGAGGCTAGATCTACATCTGAAGGGTGCAGGGCAGACGGCGTTTTCCCGTTTTGCTGATGGTCGAGCGGTATTAAGATCCAGTATTCGAGAGTATCTCGTCAGTGAGGCGATGTATGGTCTAGGTATTCCATCAACGGAAGCGCTCTGTTTGATCGGTAGTGAAGAGTATACCTCTCGATTAGGCATGGAGCCTTGTGCCATGCTCGTCCGAGTAACCCCTTGTCATATCCGTTTCGGTCATTTCGAATGGCTTTATTACGCGCAACGCCATGAAGAGTTAAAGCAGCTAGCGGATTACACCATCGCGCGCTACTACCCTGAGTGTCTAGGGGCTGATAATCCCTATCTAGCCTTCTTCCAGCAGGTTCAAGAAAAAACGGCTGCTCTAGTGGCTTGCTGGCAAGTCTATGGCTTTGTACATGGGGTGTTGAATACTGACAATATGTCGATCTTAGGTGAAACCTTTGATTTTGGTCCGTTTACCTTTTTAGATCATTACGAGCCTGATCATATTGCCAATAAGAACGATGATGCAGGTCGCTATGCATTTTTTCGTCAGCCTAATATTGTGCATTGGAACTTAGCTTGTCTCGCGCAAGCCTTATTGCCATTAGTTGATCGCCAGTTGCTAGAATCTGCTTTGGAAATGTTTCCTCAACAGTTTGCTGATCAGGAGTTAATTAGGCGCAAAGCACGTCTAGGCTTGCTCGCCCAGCATCCGGATGATGCGAAGCTAACTGAGCAGCTTTGGCAGTTATTTAAGCAGCATCGAACCGATATTACGCGCTTTTTCAGTCGACTTAGCGAGCTGTCTATTTCTGAACGGCCTATTTCTGAACGGCCTATGGCTGAATTGTCCACTGAATCCTTGAAAGCGTTTACGGAGCGTCAACCTGAGGCTTGGTCAGCGTGGTTGGTTAGCTATCAGCAAAGGCTAGGTATTGAAGTCGCCAGTGAACCGATTCGCCTGCAGCAGATGCGCTCTGTCAATCCACGTTACATTTTACGTAATTACATGGCGGAGGAGGCGATTCGTGAAGCAACTCAAGGTGACTACCGATTAGTGAATCAGCTATTGCCCATACTTAGGCATCCCACCGAGGATCATGATACGCTGAGACACTACCAACAGGCTCCTCCTGACTGGGCGGCTGCAATCTGTCTAACCTGTTCATCTTAGTGGAGTTCTTTATGTTTATACTTTAGACTAAAGTGACTGATCTAAGGGAGCTTTCGGATGCTTGAACTCTACACATTTTTGTTGGATAACTGGTTAAATCTGCTCGCCTTGACTTGGTTTTTAGTCTGTTTCAACGGTTACATGTATTACGCACGGGTTAAAAGCTATACCACGCCTTGCTTAGCCAGTGTGCTGCATATCTACCGTACCGAATGGATGCGTCGCATGCTGTCTCGTGACAATCGTATTGCGGATACAACCGTGATCTCAAATCTTGAAAGAAGCGTCTCCTTTTTTGCCAGTACGACAATCCTGGTCATGGCCGGTATTTTAACGGTTATGAGCTCTACCGATCAGGTGATCAACCTGATTAAAGACCTTCCTTTTGCTATGCAGGCGACTCGTCAGGAGTGGGAGTTAAAGCTTTTAGTGATGTTGCTGTTGTTTGTCTATGCTTTTTTCAAGTTCACTTGGAGTCTTCGTCAGTACGGCTTTGCTTCGGTAATGATCGGTGGCGCACCTATGCCAGAAGAAGCTTTAACGCCAAAAGAGTTAGAAGCTCATGCGGCAAGAGCTGCCAAAATGACCTCGATGGCGGCCAACAGCTTTAATATCGGTTTGCGGACTTATTATTTCAGTATTGCCATACTTAGCTGGACAATAAATCCTTGGCTTTTCATGATCCTAAGTGCAGTTATTGTGTATGTGCTCTATCGTCGTGAATTCAAATCTTCCACGCTCAATACCCTGATGATGAGTTCAGAACTCAATCGTCCTGTTATCTCAAAAGTAGATAATGGTACGCGTTGACTTGAAACTCTAAAAACAGTCCCTATATCTGACTCCAGTGACAGGTGTTTATCGCCTTGATGATCATGTATCCAACAGGAGTCAGGAATAAAAAATGACGACAGAAACCCAAAAAGAAAACGCTTGGCTTTCAAACTGAAGTTAAGCAACTGTTGCACCTCATGGTGCATTCACTTTATTCCAATAAAGAAATTTTTCTTCGTGAGCTGATCTCCAACGCTTCAGATGCCGCTGAGAAATTACGCTTTGAAGCTTTGGAGAAAAGTGAGCTTTATGAAGGGGATTCTGAACTAACCATTCGTATCAGCTTTGATAAAGACGCAAAAACCGTCACCATCGAAGATAACGGTATTGGTATGAGCCGTGACGAGGTGATTGATCATCTGGGTACGATTGCAAAATCAGGTACTGCCAGTTTCTTATCTAACCTGACAGGCGATCAGAGCAAAGATAGTCAATTGATTGGTCAGTTTGGTGTTGGTTTTTATTCAGCCTTTATCGTGGCTGATCAGGTGGATGTGTTTACACGTCGTGCCGGTGCGGCGATTACCGATGCCGTGCATTGGTCTTCTCGTGGTGAAGGTGAGTTCACTATCGCCTCAACTGAAAAAGCGGGGCGTGGTACACGCATCGTGTTGCACCTAAAAGAAGGTGAAGAAGAGTTTGCAGATAGTTGGCGTCTGCGTAGCTTAGTGCGCAAATACTCTGATCATATCGCCTTCCCAGTGTTGATGTTAAAAGAAGCATTACCCAGCGATGATGAAGAGGCTAAAGAAGAGAAGGCAGCACCTGAATATGAAGCCGTCAATAGTGCAACTGCACTCTGGACACGAAGCAAGGGTGATGTGAAGGATGAGGAGTACCAAGAGTTTTACAAACACGTCTCTCATGATTACGCCGATCCGCTCACTTGGGCGCACAATAAGGTTGAAGGCTCATTAGAGTACACTAGTTTACTTTATGTCCCTGAGCGTGCACCTTTTGATCTGTGGAATCGTGAAGCGCCTCGTGGCTTAAAACTCTATGTGCAACGCGTGTTTATTATGGATCAAGCGGATCAGTTCTTACCGCTTTATCTGCGTTTCATCAAAGGTGTGGTGGATAGCAACAACCTCTCATTGAACGTCTCTCGTGAAATTCTGCAAAAGGATCCTAGCGTCGATAAGCTTCGCAGTGCCTTAACCAAGCGCGTGCTGGATATGCTCAGCAAGTTAGCGAAAGACAGCGATAAGTACACCACTTTCTGGAAAGAGTTTGGTCAGGTTTTGAAAGAAGGGCCAGCTGAAGACTACGCCAACAAAGAAAAAAATACTCAAGTTGCTGCGTTTTGCGTCTACCCATACGGGTAATGCTGAACAGTCAGTCAGCTTGGACGACTATGTTGCGCGTATGAAAGAGGGGCAGGAAAAAATTTATTACGTGGTTGCTGAAAACTTCAACACTGCTAAGAGTAGCCCGCACTTAGAAATCTTCCGCAAAAAAGGAATCGAAGTATTACTGCTCACAGATCGCATTGATGATTGGATGATGAGCCAGTTGTTCGATTTCGAAGGCAAGTCTTTCCAAGATGTCACCAAAGGTGAACTGAATCTTGGCGAAGTAGAGTCTGAAGAGGAAAAGAAACAGCAAGAAGAAACGGCTAAACAGTTAGAAGGTTTGTTAGAGCGGTTGAAGCCCGTTTTAGAAGCTCGCGTTTCTGATGTCAGAGTAACCCATCGTTTGACTGACTCTCCTGCCTGTTTAGTGCTTAATGACTATGATATGGGCATGCAGATGCGCAAAATCATGGAAGCTGCTGGACAAAAGGTGCCAGAAACGAAACCTATTTTTGAAGTGAACCCTGAGCATCCGCTGATCAAGAAGTTGGATCAAGAACCCGATGAGGCTCGCTTCGAAGACCTGGCGTTGATTCTGCTTGATCAAGCTGACCTAGCGGCAGGTGGACAGCTAGAAGACCCTGCGGCCTATACGGCTCGATTAAACAAACTCCTCCTTGAGCTTAGCGCTTAACTGAAACAGGTGAGTATCGCTTTGTTTTAAGTGATGCTCACCTGATCTAATACCACTCGATTTGTTCCCCAGTCTGGTTTATCCTTGAGTTAAAGTCGTTTAACTTGTCGGGATATTATCATGAAAAAAATACTTGCCCCTGTTGTACTGAGTTTAATGCTGGGAAGCAGTGTTGCTCTCGCTGAGATAGAAGCGATTGTGGATAGACATTGTCAGGCGTGTCATGATGCCGGCTTAGCGGGCGCTCCTAAAATGGATGATGCCGATAATTGGGCACCTCGTATAGCCAGCGGTATTGATGCCATGACGCAAACTGTGATCAGTGGCAAAGGTGCCATGCCGCCGAAAGGAACCTGCTTTAGTTGTACTGATGAACAACTCAGAGCTGCCGTAGAGGTTATGATTGGTCGTTTACAGTGATCATCGCTGTTTAAAAAATTAAGCTGACCAAGGAGGTATGAGCGTGTCTGATCAAGAAAATACGAATAATGAATCTTTTGATGCTCTCTTAGGATTGAGTTCCGATCTGGTATTGGTTGTTGAAGATGAAGTCATTACAAGGGTAAGCCCGGGCGATGAAAGCTGGCTGATCGTGAGTGAGCTTCAAGGGAAGTCCTTAGAGGATATTTTTCCAGCAGATTATCTCACCCTCATTAGAGGTTACATTGAAACCGCTCGTCAAAAGAAACAGGTGGTAACTAATGAGCTTGTTTTTAGACCGGATCATCAGCACGCTTTTAAAGCACTGGGTCTAAAAGAGGTAATTTGGTTCCACAGCCGCATGTTTGTGACTGACTCAGAGCAGCTGATCTGGTCGCTTCGAAATATCAATGATCGCAAAAAAACTTGAAAGACGCATCACCAGTCAAGCACAGCGAGATCCCTTAACCGGAGCTTATAATCGTCGCGCATTAATGCCAGTGTTAGAGCAAAATTTGGCTCAAGCACAGCGTTATGATGGTGTTTGTAGTGCGCTGATCGTGGATATTGATGACTTCAGTGGTATCAATGATGAATACAGCTGGGATGGCGGAGATCAGTTGCTAAGGCACTTAGTGACTGAGTTGCATCGAATGAAAAGAACCGCTGACTTTTTGGCCAGATTTAGTGATGATCAGTTGGTATTGGTGTTGCCTGAAACCAATCATGATCAGGCGCTATTAGCCGGTGAACGGGTTAGACGTTTAGTGAATGGGCTAGAGCTGCCTTATGCCTCCGGCAATATTACTTGTACGGTGAGTGTTGGCGTTGCAACGCTTGCGGGTCTGGAAGATACCGCTGAAGAAATGATTCGTCGCCTGCAAGAAAACCTAGCGGTGGCTCGTCAGAGCGGTGGTGATCGAGTAGAGGGTGAGTCTTTTTAAGTTGTCCTAATAGTGGGCTTCCTATGGGAGGCCCACTGATCAGATTACAGCCTGGCAATCAGCTGTTCCATCTCAGCATCGGTGCCGATGGTGATTCGTAAAAATTGGTTTATGCCCTCTCGCGTAAAATGCCTTACAAGAATCTTCTCGTTACGTAGATTCTGCATCATCTCTTTGGCATCTCTATCCGGATGAGTCACAAAAATAAAGTTGGCCGAGGAGGGTAGCACCTTAAAGCCTTTTGCGCTGAGTGCTTTTGCAGTTTTTTCACGAGTTTCGATAATGCGTTGGCAGGTGGCCTTAAAATAGGTGTCATCCTCTACCGAGGCTGTTGCCGCTTCGATGGCCAGCATATCCAAAGGATAAGAGTTAAAACTGTTTTTGACTCGCTCTAAGCCCTCTATCAGCTCCGCTTGACCAAACGCCGCTCCAATCCGCATCCCCGCTAAAGATCGAGATTTAGAAAAGGTATGTGTCACTAAAAGATTAGGGTAACGATCCACTAATGAGATTGCGCTTTCGGCACCAAAATCGACATAGGCTTCATCAACAAGCACGACCGTATCGGGATTGTGTTGCAATAAGGTTTCGATCTTACTTAACGAAATTGCAATACCTGTCGGCGCATTAGGGTTGGCAAAAATGATTCCACCATTTGGCTGGGCATAGTCATCAAGATCTATTTCATACTGAGCATTCAAAGGAAGGCGTACTGCATTGATATTCAAAAGATCACAGTAGACTTCATAAAAACTATAAGTGGTTTCGGGCATCAGCAAGGGAGCGTCATGACGGAAAAAAGCCATAAAAGCTAAGGCGAGCACTTCATCAGAGCCATTGCCTAAAAACACCTGTTTTTCATCTAGCTGGTGATAAGCAGCCAGTGCTGTCTTGAGTTTGCTGGCCTCAGGATCTGGATAGAGGCGTAAACGATCCATATCAAAAGCCTGCAGCGCCTTTTCCACGCCAGGTGCGGGTGGGTAGGGATTTTCGTTGGTATTCAGTTTGATTAAATTGAGCACCTTGGGTTGTTCACCGGGCGTGTAAGGCACCAGAGAACGGATGGCCGGGCTCCAAAACTTGCTCATGAAAGGTGTGTCCTGAAATTAAGTGTGATAAGTAAGGGCGAATATTACCAGATCTAAAAAAAATAATCTCAATCTTGCCGCTTTTTACGCCATCATCTATCCAACGGACCAACATCGAGCATGGGTGCAGCATCAATGGTGTCAGCTCCTAAAACGGAAGAGATGCGTTCTAGGGATGAAATGATCATCGATTGCTCCCAGGTTTGCATCTCTTCAAAAGCTGTGATTAAGCGATCTTGAAGGGTGGCTGGTGCTGATTTCAGCAAAGCCAAGCCTTCACCTGTCGGGTATACCAGTACTTTGCGCTTATCTTCTTGGCTGCGAACACGTGTTGTTAGTTGTTTCTTTTCAAGTCTATCCAGAATACTCGTAACCGTAGCTTGGGTCAGGTTCATCTGTTTGGCCAAAGCACCGACTGTCATTGGGCCTTGCATGTGCAATGCTTGCATGGACATCAACTGTGGCATGGTCAACCCGGTTACGCGACTCAGTTGTTTATCATGAAGTTCTGTTGCACGAATAATCTGTCTTAATAGAACCAAGACTTCCTGACTCTTCTGCATGAGTGTTTCCAGTTCTTTAGGGTTGCTGTGATAAAAATCGCTATTTTCGTTCCTTTGGTGCAGGTAATGCAAATGGATAGTGATCACCTTTGATTAATTAATTTGTAATACTATAGGATATATTATGGTGCTTATGAATACAAAGTATGAGCAAAATAGCGTTTATGGCCAAATTAAAACGGTTTTTGAGCTTTGAATTGTGATTTAGGGTTGCAAAGTAATTTTGGATATGTTTTATAATAAAAGCATTGCAATACTAAATATTAAGGAAGCGATTTATTAATACGCCTATGACTACTCAAGCACCGAAGAGTGAGATTGCTCTTCGCAAGCCCCTATCAACCGACGGACAACCACTAAACGCGCTGGTTGGACGTTGTCCGCCATTGGATGCCAACTCAACCTACTGCAATTTGTTGCAATGCACTCACTTTGCAGATACGTCGATTGCGGCTGTCAATTCTCAAAACGAGTTGATGGGTTTTATTTCGGGTTACATTCCACCCTCGCGCCCAAATACCTTGTTTGTATGGCAGGTCGCGGTTGATGAGTTTTGTCGTGGCCAAGGTTTGGCTGCACGAATGCTATCCGCGTTGATTGAGCGTTGTCGTGGTGAGCAATCGATACAATTCATCGAAACAACCATTACACCTGGTAATCAGGCCTCAGAAGCATTGTTTAGCCGCGTCTACCAAGAGCTAAATGCGGCGGTAGAAAAGACAGTGTTGTTTTCACGCAAACAGCATTTTGCAGACCAGCACGATGATGAAGTGCTGTGGCGAGCAGGCCCTCTAAAAGCGTTGGCTTAAGACTCGAATCACATTTTTTAGAAAAGAATTTAATTAATTAAGGAGAAACCATGAATATTTTTGAACGGGTTGAATCAGATGTTAGAACTTACTCACGTTCATTCCCCGTTGTATTCAAAAAAGCGAAAGGTGCTTCTCTTTTTACCGAAGACGGTAAAGAGTATATCGATTTCCTAGCAGGGGCAGGTACCCTGAACTATGGGCATAACCATCCTGTGCTCCAAAAAGCCTTGGTCGACTATATTCTCGATGATGGTATTACCCATGGCTTGGATATGTACAGTGCTGCTAAGCGCGAATTTCTGGATGCCTTTCACCATATTATTCTTAAACCTCGTGGAATGGAAAATTTCCGAGTGCAATTTACTGGACCCACCGGGACAAATGCCGTTGAAGCCGCTTTAAAGCTGGCGCGTAAGGTGACTGGTCGAAGTGAAATTGTCTCATTCACCAATGGTTTTCATGGTGTATCAGGTGGTGCTTTGGCCTGTACTGGTAATGAACATCATCGTGGCGGCATGGGCGCTAGTTTAGCGGATGTCACACGCATGCCTTTTGATGGATACATGGGTGAAGGTATCGATACCACAGCCTATCTCGATAAAGTCTTATCTGACCCGAGTAGTGGTATCGATCATCCAGCAGCGGTGATCGTTGAAACCATTCAAGGCGAAGGAGGGTTGAATGCCGCTTCTTTTGAATGGCTGCGAAATCTAGAAAAGGTTTGCCGTAAACATGACATGCTATTGATCGTGGATGATATTCAATCAGGTTGCGGTCGTTCAGGGCATTTCTTCAGTTTCGAGAAAGCCGGTATCAAGCCTGACATTATCACACTCTCTAAATCGTTAAGTGCTTATGGTTTGCCTTTCGCGGTGACCATCTTCCGTGACGATTTGGACCAGTGGTCACCTGGCGAACACAATGGCACCTTCCGTGGCAATAACCACGCGTTCATCACCGCTACGGCGGCGTTTAAGCACTTTTGGCAGGATGATACTTTTGCCGCCGAGGTGCGTCGCAAAGCTGAAAAGCTGCGTTCTGGTTTGACGGCCATTATCAACAAGCATGGCAAAAACAGCATGAAGCTGAAAGGACGCGGTTTAATGAGTGGCATTGAGTGTCCTGATGGTGAGTTGGCTGACAGAGTCACCAGTATCGCCTTCGAGAAAGGCCTGGTCATTGAAACCAGTGGTGCTTATGGTCAGGTTGTTAAATGTCTCGTGCCCTTAATCATTACGGATAAACAGATTGAGTTTGGTTTGCGTGTGTTGGAAGATGCTTTCACGCAAGCGCTCTCTGAGGGTGAGCGTCAAGCCTCTTAATTGACCAAGCCAGAATGGCAAGCAGAAGGATAACCACGTGATAGTAAGAACATTAAAAGAGTGTGAAGCAAGTGATCGTTGTGTGAAAGCAGAGAACTGGAAAAGTGTTCGCATGTTACTTAAAGACGATCAAATGGGGTTTTCATTCCATATCACCACCATTTTCAAAGGGACAGAAACACATATCTGGTATCAAAACCATCTAGAGTCTGTTTACTGCATGAGTGGTTATGGCGAGGTAGAAACCCTAGCCGATGGCAAAGTCTATCCCATTGAGCCTGGAACGCTTTATATCCTAGACAAACATGATGAGCACCTACTGAGAGCCACTTCTGAAGATATGGTTATGGCCTGTGTCTTTAACCCACCCTTAAGTGGTCAAGAAGTTCATGATGAAAATGGTGTTTATCCGCTTAGCGAATAACACTCACCAGAAACCTCTGGTAAGGGAAAACAATGCATACTGTTGAAAAAATTGGCGGCACGTCAATGAGCCGCTTTAGTGAACTGATGGATACCATTTTGATTGGTAATCGTCAGGGCGCCGATCTGTACCATCGCATTTTTGTGGTGTCGGCCTATGGCGGCATCACAAATTTACTCCTAGAGCATAAGAAAACTGGTGAACCTGGTGTTTATGCTCGATTTGCCGATGCAGAGAATGAATCAGCATGGAAAGAAAGCCTAAATCATGTTCGACATGAGATGCTGAACAAGAATGCCGAGCTGTTTTCAGGGCAGGATCGTCTCCTTGCCGATCAGTTTATCCTAGAGCGTATTAAAGGCGCGGAAAACTGTATGGAAAACCTGCAAAAGCTGTGCTCAGTTGGGCATTTCCAGTTAAAAGATCATTTGTTGCGGGTTAGAGAAATGTTGGCCTCTTTGGGTGAAACCCACAGTGCGTTCAACTCCGTGCTCGCGCTTAAAAATGCTGGAGTGAATGCAACCTTTGTCGATCTATCCGGTTGGCATCAAGAGCAGCCTCTCAGCCTAGATGAAATGATCAGCAGCCATTTCGAGCACCTTGATCTCTCTACTCAACTCCCTATTGCGACAGGCTACGCCCATTGTAGTGAGGGTGTTATGCGCACCTTCGATCGTGGTTACAGTGAAATGACCTTCAGTAAAATTGCGACAGTGACTGGCGCACACGAAGCCATCATTCACAAAGAGTATCATCTCAGCAGTGCTGATCCTGCCGTGGTGGGGCTTGAAAAAATTGTCACCATCGGTCGCACTAACTACGATGTGGCTGACCAACTGTCCAATTTGGGAATGGAGGCGATCCACCCTAAAGCGGCGAAAGGATTGCGTCAGCAGGGGATTAGATTACGGATCAAAAATGCGTTTGAACCCCACCATGCAGGGACAGTGATCAGTAATGACTATCGCAGTGCTAAACCCTGTGTAGAGATCATTGCAGGTCGACGTAATGTGTTTGCTATCGAGATTTTTGATCAAGATATGCTAGGCGACAGCAACTACGATATTGAACTGGCCAGATTGCTGCATCAGTTGAAGCTCTACATCGTTAATCGTGATTCAGATGCCAACAGTATTACCTATTATGTGGCAGGTTCTCGCAAAATGGTTAATCGTGCCATGCGTCTAATCAGCGAAGCTTACCAGGGTGCTGAGGTAGATTTGAAAAAGGTGGCGATTGTTTCTGCGATTGGCTCGGATTTAAAAGTCTCGGGTATCCTCGCCAGAACAGTCTCCGCGTTAGCCGATGCACAAATTAGCATTCAAGCGCTACATCAGTCGATGCGTCAAGTAGAGATGCAATGTGTTGTTAACGATGAAGACTATGAGTCTGCAGTCAAGGCGATGCACTATGCACTGATTGAAAAAGAAGAGCATGGAGATGTGATTTGTGCAGCCTGATAGGAATAAAAGATTCCAAATGTGAGCCGCAAAGGACAAGCGCGGAGCGAATAAGCTCCGCGTGTTAACAAATGATCCTAATCAGGCGTGTTCGTCAAACACATCACTGATCTGTTTCATCAAACGGCGCTCCTCCATCAAATCTTCGATCTGACGGCGACGCTTACCATTATATTTGAGACGGCTTTTACCGATCTCTTCTTCTTCTGAAAACTGTTCGTTCCAGTCATCCATCTCATCGATAGTGACCTGATCGACACGTACTTTTGTGCCCATCTGCTTACTCTCACAACTAATTTAAAAACTAAGTTAAAAACTAAGTTAAATTAAACCAAGTTAAACCATTTTCCAGAGCGTCCGAAAACCGGTATCGCCATAAGCGCGAATATAGTGTTGAATTCGCGCTTATCAAAATTAAAAAAAAACTATTAATTTTCTAAAAAATCTCAATTATTAGCTATTTCTCCATCACGTAGGTTCCTGGTGCATCGCACAATGGAAACAATCCTTTATCAGGATTACCCATTTGCGGTGGTAAAATGCGACCAGTTGATTTTGACTCTAACCAGCCGACCCAAGGTTCCCACCAAGAGCCTTCATGTTTTTCATGTTGCTGAACCCATTGCTCAGCCGGTATGTGTTTGTCTTCGGCACGTTGAACGCCCAGTTGATAGGTTCTTCTAGGGCGTCCTGGTTCACTAACAATCCCGGCATTATGGCCGCCACTGGTCAGCACAAAAGTAATTTCTGTATTGAAGAGATCATTCATTTTATAGACGGATTTCCAAGGTGCTACGTGATCCGTCACAGTCGCTACGCCAAACACAGGAACACGAATATCACGCAATGAAATCGGTTTGTCGTTCACAATGTAACGACCGCTGGCGAGATCATTATTCAGGAACAGCAGACGTAGGTATTGTGTATGCATACGATAGGGCATACGAGTAGCGTCGGCATTCCAAGCCATAAGATCATTTGTTGTGGCTTTATCACCCAAGAGGTACTCGTTTACCATGCGCGACCATAGCAGATCATAAGAACGCAGTAGCATAAAGGCACCTGACATCTGTTTGGTATCCAGATAGCCTTTTTCCCACATCATATCTTCCATGTAGCTGAGCTGGCTTTCATCGATAAACAGCATCAATTCGCCGGCTTCGGTAAAGTCGGTTTGTGCCGTAAACAGAGTTACTGATTGCAGGCGGTCATCCTCATCACGCGCCATTGCCGCTGCTGCAATAGAGAGCAGCGTTCCACCTAAGCAATAACCTGCCGCATGTACTTTCTGATCAGGGATAATCTGATTAATCGCGTTAAGTGCGGCCATAATCCCTTTTTGAGTGTAATCCTTCATGGATAAATCGCGATCTTCAACTGTAGGGTTGTGCCAAGAGATCATGAAAACAGTAAAGCCTTGATCAACTAAATATTTCACCATTGAGTTATGTGGCGACAAATCAAGAATGTAATATTTCATAATCCAAGCAGGAACAATCAGAATTGGCTCTGCCTGAACTTTTTCAGTGGTCGGGCTATATTGAATCAACTCAATTAATCGATTGCGATAGACCACTTTACCTGGCGTGATGGCGACATCACGACCTACACGAATGTCACCTTCCTCAGCCGGTTGTTCAAGCAAAGTGTGTTGCATATCTTCGATCAGCTTTTGCATACCCTGCATCAGGTTCATACCACCCGAAGCGAGTGTTTTTTGAGCCACAACAGGATTTGTCGCGGCAAAATTAGTCGGGGCAAGCATGTCGAGCCACTGACGAGCTGAAAAAGCGACCATGTTTTCGTGATGCTTGGCAACGCCAGGTATATTGGTCGTCGCATAGTGCCACCACTGTTCATGAAGCATGAACTGTTGCGAAATAACGTTGTAAGGAAATTTTGACCAAGATGGATCTTTAAAACGTCGATCATCAGGAAGCGGTTTAATAAATGGCTTTATATCGGGGTCAAAGGGTGCTCTAGCGGCCCATAGAAGAAAGGCGGAATGCTTGCGAATCATGTTTTCCATCATCTCTGCAATCTTACCTGGCGAGTGCCCCATATGGATTAACCAATCCATATACGCTAGCAGCAAAGAAGCGGGTGACATACCCTTGGTAAAGCGACCTTCCATAGCATGAATTAAACGATCGAGCGTAGTTTTGATCTCGGGCATGGTTGCCCCTTGTATACCTGTCATGATGGCTCCTGCTAAATCATTAATCTCTTATCTATAGTGTAGTCAAAGGATAGATGACACTTCCACCTTATAAGTAAATATCCTTATTTAAAGTTGATTTTGCTTTTGCTGCAGGTGCGAAATGGATAAAATGTATTAAACTTAAGTCTGATGACTAAACCCTTAACAAGGGAAGGATCAAAACATGTCGACTAAATACCTAAAACGTTTCTTTCGTCCACGCTCAATTGCTGTTTTCGGTGCTTCAGAGCGAGAAGACAGCATGGGGGGAATCGTCTTGCGTAATTTGCTCGATTCTGGTTTCACTGGCCCCTTGTTCGCCGTCAATAAGGAAGGCTACCAGCAGGTCAATGGTGTGCCTTGTTACAAAAATATAAATAAGCTCCCTGAAATGCCTGACTTGGCGATTATTTGCACACCGCCAGATACTGTCGCCGATATAGTGCGCAAGTTGGGTGCGAATATGGTTCGAGCAGCCATGATTTTAACTGGCGGACTGACACTTGAAAGCGTTACCGGGCAGGGGAGTATCAAAGACGAAATTCGCGAAGCGGCGCGCTCATACGGTATCAGGATACTCGGCCCCGATTGTATGGGAATGCTGATTCCAGGTTCCAACATGAATGCCAGTTTTTCTCATGTAAACATACGCAAAGGTCGTGTGGCTTATGTCGGACAGTCTGGTCTGATTGGTACTGCGATGATCGACTGGGCCAATGGTCAAGAAATTGGTTTTTCACATTTCTTAACACTCGGTGATGGTGTTGACGTCGACCTTCCATCGATTGTGGATTATTTGGCTGGTGAACCAACAACACATGCCATTTTGTTACAGATTGATCGTGTTATTGGTCCATCGCGTAACTTCATTTCTGCGCTTCGAGCCGCATCGCGCAACAAGCTAGTACTGGTCCTTAAATCCGGCATCATTCCGGATGGACGCATGAAAGAAGAAGAGTGTGAAGGGATTGCCGATCGAGACAAGGTCTATGATGCGGTGATGCGAAGAGCGGGTGTCGTTCGTGTGGATACCTCAGATATGCTCTTTAATGCCCTAGAAACCTTAACCCGTATGAAACCAATGCGAGGCGAGCGCATCGCGATTGTGTGTAACGGCATGGGGCCCAATGCTCTGGCTTACGATCGCTTACGTGCTCGACAGGGGCAGTTGGCTGAGTTAACAGAAGATACCGTAAAAGATCTCGCGGGCCTTTTACCGCCGCACTGGAACGGGCGTAATCCGGTAGATTTGAACGCCGATGCGACACCAGAGCGTTATGCCAGTGTGATTGAACGTTTGCTCAAAGATCCCAATGTAGACGCGGTATTATCGATACATGCACCGACTCGCATGGCACCTAGTCTAGAAACAGCCGAAGCGGTTGTTAAAATTGCCAAAAAAAACACCTCGTAACGTGCTGACTTGTTGGATGGGGCGTGAGTCGGCGATTGCGGCCCGAAATCGCTGCAACAATGCAGGCATTATTACCTTCTTAAATCCAGAAGAAGCCATTGACGCCTTTATGTTTATGGTGGAGTACCACCGAAACCAGAAGGTGATGCGACAAACGCCAGCGCCTTATCGTATTGATAATCAGCCTAACCGACAAAAAGCGATTCAGCTGACGGAAAGTGTGTGGGAAACGGGTCGAGATTTTCTGACGCATTCAGAAGCTTGTGATCTGTTGGATCTATATGAAATACCGACATCCAATACGCACTATGCTGAAGATATCGATGGCGTTGTCGAAATTGCCAGTCAGTTAGGTGGATCGGTCGCCGTCAGAGCCTTGCATCAAGAAAATGCTTATCCGTTTAGTTACGAAAAAGACACCAGTCGTAATCGCTGGCGCGACCTAGCCCTAGACCTGTACTCCATGCAAGAGGTGCGTCACGCAACGACTAAGCTGGCCTATCGCGTCAGTGAGCGTTACACCACTGAACAGCAGTTTGGCTTTGCCGTTCAGCAGATGAAGCGTGGTTTTCAGTCGTTACAAATTAATCTAGGCATAACCCGAGATCCTGTGTTTGGGCCTTTGGTAATTTTTGGTATTGGTGGTTACACCGCGGATACCATGGCCGATAGAGCCTTGATGTTGCCGCCGATCAATTCAGCACTGGCGCATCAACTCATTCGTCAATCTCGCGTTTATCACATCATTTCTGAAAACTCAGAATGGCCAGAGCGCGATCTGAATAACATCTGTGACTTGCTAATCAAGTTAGGTCAAATGGCGGTGGAACTAAAACATCTAAAATCATTAGAAATTAATCCGTTGTTACTGAACAAACGCGGATTACTGGCAGTCGATGTCACGGTTTCCCTTGGAGAACCTTCAGTACTGTCTGTGCCACCCTATCCAGAGCATTTAACCGAACAGATCACCCTGAGGCGTTCAGGTAGGGCTGCTACCCTCAGAGCGATTCGAGGTGAAGATGAACCTGCTCACTTGGAGTTTTGGAATAAATTGTCACCCGAATCGATTCGTTTGCGCTACTTCTATAGCCGTGGTGTCCCCACTCATCAAGAGTTAGCCAACTGGACGCAGATTGACTACGACCGAGAGATGGCATTGATTGTTTCAGCGCCAAAGTTGGAAGGGGATGGTTACGAAACGCTTGGCGTCGTGCGTGCCGTCACCGATGCCGATAATATCCGTGCCGAGTTCTCTGTCGTTGTGCGGGATGATATGCAGGGTGAAGGTTTGGGTATCATTCTGATGGAAAAGATCATTCAGTACTGTAAAGATCGAGGCACTCTGATGATCATGGGGTCAACGTTGCCCTCCAACAAAGGGATGCAGGGTCTTGCTAAAAAAACTTGGCTTTCGTAATAGCTTTAACAGTGAAGAGGAAGTTGTCGAAATGAAACTGATGCTTCATGAGCCAACGGAAGACTGGCAAATACTAAGACTGCAACACTGACCTTTCGGGTCAGTGTTGGCATCTGTGCTTTATAGCGTAGGGCAGAAAATATCATGCAAAGTGCCAATTAAGCGCTTTGCTTTATCTCCTTGAAGTGAATAGTAAATCGTTTGAGACTCGCGACGTGTTTTAACCAGTCCGTCACGACGGAGCAAGGCTAAATGTTGAGATAATGCTGACTGGCTTAGGTCAAGAAAATTATTCAGCTGAGTCACGGATAATTCACGATTACCTAAATAGCAGAGAATGAGCAAACGGCTGTCATTTCCGAGTGCTTTCATCAGTTGTGCTGCTTGGGCAGCATTTTCCTTCATGAGTTCAAGACTTTCAGCGGCAAAGGCTGCCTCTTGTGAAGAATCAGAATTGTTAGCAGCGTTCAATTAGTTCACCCTTATATATTTTTTTTTGTGCTCACGGGGCTATTTTATATAAACTTTATGCGAATATAAAACTCTGTATTATATTGTTACTAGATTAGTATATTACTAAAAATGCAGGTGAAGCACATTTTCTTGCCACTGGATCGGAAACCTCTATGCTAAAGCGACTTAGGAAGGTGCGACAATCGTTTGGACTCATCAGCATAAGCCTGCTGATTGGTCTGATGATGAGTCATTATCTTCACAGTCGTGCTTCTATTCAGTTTGATCATTTTCACCGTCAAATAGAAAGTCGTTTTGGACCACAACGTGGGCAAGTCTCGAGAAATTGGGAGTCGATGATTAGACAAGCCAGCCAGGCACCCACCGAGCGTCAAAAACTAGATATTGTTAATCAGTTTGTGCATCAAAATATTCGTTACCGAACCGACCAGCGATTATATGGTGTCGAAGATTACTGGGCATCACCTCTAGAAACGCTTGGGCATGGTTTAGGTGATTGTGAAGATTATGCAATTTTACAATATGTTAGCCTTCGATTGGCGGGTATAAGTGATGATCGACTAAGGCTTATCTATGTTAATGCCAGAATGGGTGGACCACGCAGTTCAATCACTCAGGCACACATGGTTTTGGGTTATTATGCTACACCCACCTCAGAGCCACTGATTCTCGACAGTTTGGTTTCCACGATCAGTCCAGCTTCACAGCGTCCGGATCTTTCACCTGTATTCAGCTTTAACAGTGAAGGTTTGTGGGCGGGTGGTGCAGTAGCTCCAGCGGCCAGTTCGACGGCTCGTTTATCAAGATGGCGTAACGTACTAGACAAAATTCAGCAGGAAGGGGTGACTTTTCAATGACCTCAACAATGGCTTACATCGATTTCATCATGGAGAAAAACCTATGTCACTAATTAGACAACTATGGATTGCAGTCGCGTTGATGATGTCGATTGCATTTATCAGCAGCTTCATGATCAGTACATATAAAGCTAAAGATTATTTTGAAGAGCAGTTATTGCTGAAAAACATTGATAATGCCAATTCGCTGGCGTTAACACTGTCTCAGATCGAAAAAGATCCAGTCACTTTAGAGCTGATTATTGCCGCTCAATTCGATACAGGTCACTATCAACGTATCGAGTTGATCGATCCAGAGGGAAATCCCATTCAAAGAAGAGTATTTGAAGGCGAAGATAATCTGGGTATACCCAATTGGTTTAAAGGCTATGCGACTCTTAATATTGAACCGGGAGTCGCTCAAGTACAAGATGGCTGGTTCCAATTTGGAACCCTGTTTGTTGAAAGCCATACACGTTTTGCTTATCAAGCCTTGTGGGCGACTACCCGAGATTTATTTACCTGGTTTTTAATCGTTGCCTTATCATCAGGTCTTCTGGGTACAATAATTTTAAAATATATCACGCGTCCCCTCGATGATGTTGTTACACAAGCGGAAGCCATAGGTGGCAGGCGTTTTATCACCTCTCAAGAACCTCGCACACTTGAGTTTGGTCGCGTGGTGCGGGCAATGAACATTCTTTCTGAACGGGTTAGGCATATGCTGGATGCCGAGCGTCAGCGTTTGGAAGAGCTGAGATATAAAAACCAGCATGATGCCTTAACTGGACTGGCGAATCGTGAATATTTCTTTAGCCTGCTAGACAGCCGCTTATCAAGCCAAGATAAGTCCGAGCAACATGCTTTGATATTGGTCAGAGTGTCGCATCTCGCTTTGTTAAACCAGCAATTAGGGCATAAAGCTGTGGATGAGATGCTTCTGAAACTGGTTAATGCGATGCAAAGTGCTTTAGCTGAACACCAATCAACCTTTACTCAGTCGGATTTAGGGCGACTAAATGGCAGTGACTTTGCCATACTACTGACCGATTCGGATGATTTATCTAGCCTAGCTGATCAGTTACTTCATTCTTTAAAAGAGTTATCCTCAAAATATGTACCTCATTTAAAGCTACCCGTTGCAGCCACTTATTTTTCACCGGCTTTGGGACGAGGGCAGCTGATGATGCAGCTGGACACACTCCTGGCCAATGCTGAACAAAAAGAGAGAACCTGTAGTGAGCTAAGTTTAGTATCACAATCCAATCATCGTTTTACCAATGCGGATGAATGGAGAATGGTACTCTCAGAAGCATTAGTTAAAGAATGGATTCACGCCGAGCACTATCCTGTTCTGAACATGGATGGAACCTTGTTGCACCAAGAATCAATGATGCGTCTAAAGCTAGAAGGCGAGGTGTGTACGGCAGGATATTTCATTCCTTGGGCACGACGTTTAGGAATGTTGCCACAATTAGATATGGCGATGGTGGCATTCGAGCTTAAACACCTGTCCTCCAAAGAAACACTAAAGCCCACAGCCATTAACCTATCAGCCGAAACGATTGCCGATATGGTTTCCGTACGAAAGTTACAAACTTTGCTAAAAGAGCGCCCTGGAATTGCTCCACATCTCGCATTTGAAGTGAATGAGCGTAGTGTTGCTGAAAACCCTGATGTGTTTAAAGAGTTTTGTCGCTTAATCAAACCCTTAGGCTGTTCAATAGGATTGGAACGGGCGGGTGCTGATTTTGCACGAATTCCTAATCTGCAAGAGTTCGGTTTGGACTACATCAAGGTCGACCATGCGCTGTTAAAAGATATTGACCAAGAAAATGTTCAGCAAAGCTTCTTGCGCGGTCTATCCACACTGGGACACTCAATTGGATTGATAGTGATTGCCGAAGGGGTTACGGATGTTGAAAAACTACCTATGATCAAAGCACTAGGTATGGACGCTTGTACGGGGCCTGCCGTGAAGCCCGACAGCTTTAAAGAAATTTAAAGCTGTCGTCATCTTCATCTTCGCTCAACAGGTTTAAATTATGTTTCCTTTGGCGAAGGCTTTGTCTTTGCATTAATTTTTGCTGTGCGGCGGACAGGAAGGTCTGTGAACTGAATCACACCTTTATCGGTGAGCAGTGTAATCAAATCGTCGATCACTCGAATTAGTTCGCGGTCGGAAGAGTCTAGGCTTCTTTCTGTTTGCGTGACTTTTTTCGCTTCAGTTTTAATAAAGGCGAGGAACTCATCTGATTGATCATCAGCAAGTTCGTGATACTCAAAAGTTTGCTTATCACTAATACCGATGATCTTTCCGAAAGAGTCACGCTTAACATACATTCCTAGTGTCCCCTCACCAGCAGCATTAGATGCATTCGATCTCTAGCACCTAGTTTATTAAAGATAGAGCTTAAATGTGCCTTAACTGTACGCTCTGTAATGTCCAGTTGTCTAGCAATCTCTTTGTTTGTAGCACCCTTAATAACTGTTTCAGTAACTTCCCTTTCTCGGTCGGTCAGTATGCTTAGATCGACTTTAGAGGATTCATTTTGTTTAACCAGCGTTGAAATAGCCCCTACCATTCGCGCCACCAAAGTGGCAGGTAGCCACATGGCATTCGACGCCACACTCTTCGCAACCTGGTGTAAAGTGTCTACATTGGACAGTGCTTCAATATATCCGCGAGCACCGACTTCCAACGCCTGACGTAGTTCTTCAATACCTTGTTGTCTGGACATGGCAACAACAGCACATTTGTTTTGTGTGTAATAGGCGATAAGATCAAGCCAATTACTGGTTCCCGTTAAAATCCATACGGTTGATCCCGATGGCACCGCTGGAGGAAGTGATACCGAAACAACAACATCGGCGTCTGGAAATGCCTTTATCCAGCGTTGGCTACTAAAGCTCTCGTCCGTAATGAAAAGATGTTTATGATTCATCGTTCGCTCATCGCCTGTGAAGTGGCATCTTAAACGTTTTAATAAATATTCTAAAACTGTTTTCTTGCCTGTCAGGATATCCACCTGAGTCGTCATGCCCGGAATAATCGTCAAATCTTCATCAAAGCCAGATTCAAACGTACGCAATCTGACTAAGAAGAAAGTGTTGTCCCGTTCATCGGTTATCGTATCCGCGCTGATATGCTCAACTTCAGCCTCTAAACCACCAAAAATGGCAAAGTCAAAGGCGGTAAACTTGATCATGGCGCGTTGCCCTGGACGGATAAAAGCGATGTCTTGAGGGGCTATTCGCGCTTCAATAATCAGTTGATCATCAAGCGGTACGATCTCTAAACACTTCTCGGCCTGGAGTGACTACACCGCCGACAGTATTCGTAAATATCGTTGCACAGTTCCACGAACTTGGAGCACGTATCTCTGTTTGTCTAACAACATCCTCAAGACCTGCTTCAGCTTGTGTTAGCACATTAAGTCGAGAGCGAGATTCTGATAGTTGAGCATTCCAACGATTTCGTACGGTAAGTTCAACCTCGCGAATTCTATTTTTAGCTTCCTCTATAGCGGCTTCACTACGGCTAATGACTGCCTCAGCTCGATTTAATTCACCACGGGCATTTGAGAGGTCTCGCTCAAGGCGCAAAATATCGACATCAGAAACAGCACCAGATTGCAAAAGAGGACGAGTCACCTGAAGCTCTCGTGAGATTAATGAAACGCTACTGGCATGTTGTGAGCGGGCTGCACGAGCCTCGCGAAGATCTTGTTCACGTTGTTCGAGTTGACGTTGAAAAATAGAGATCTGTTCGTTCAGCTCTTCAAGATTATTGAAGAAAGTGTTGCGCTCATGATTCACGATATCGGGGGCTTCAAGAACCAGCTCAACTGGAAAAGTCGGGCTCTTCAAGTCTACCTATCAGGGCTTGTAAACGCGCTACCTCAGCCGTCAAGGATAAAAACTGAGCACGGCTTTCACGTAAACTGGATACGGCTCTAGTCGGGTCAATGCGTAAAAGTAAATCACCTTGTTCAACAATTTGACCTTCTCGAACCAGTATCTCTTCAACAATACCACCGTCTAAAGATTGAACAACTTGCAGCTGTCGTGAGGGAATAAACGCGTCCATCACGCGAGCGACCTCATCCAGAGGGGCATTAGCTGCCCAAATCAACAGCGCAACAAGCGACAAAACCATCACGTAAAGAAGGCGTCTTGCATGCACAGGTTCTTGTTGAATACGACCCCATTCGGCATCGACTACCCAGTCTCTATCCGCAGGTGTTCCTAGCCAGCGCCCAAATATTCGATCAATTAAAGGAGCGCCTTTATGGCCAATAGTTTCACTGACCTTACCTACCTGTTCAAAGCCTTTTTGTTCAAGTGTCACTTTTTTCTCGGACATTAGTTGGCACTCCCGATACGACCCTGTCTGAGCGCTTCCATAACATTCGCTTTCGGACCATCAGCAACAATTTTTCCGCCATCAATAACGATTATTCGATCAGCCAAGGTCAGTAAAGAGCTGCGATGAGTGATGACGATGAGGGTTTTGCCCTGACTGTAACGGGTTAAATTTTGCTTAAACAGCTCTTCACTAGTGTGGTCTAAAGAGCCAGTGGGTTCATCCATTAATAAAATGGGAGGGTCACTAATTAAGGCACGCGCAATCGCGATGGATTGGCGTTGGCCACCCGAAAGTAATTGGCCGCGTTCGCCAACTTGCATATCAAATCCAGCAGGGTGAGCATTAATAAAAGGTGCTAATCCACTGAGGTTAGCCGCTCGAAGAATTTGATGATCTTCCGCATTAGGACAGCCAACGGTCATGTTTTCTTTTAAGGTACCAAAAAACATCGACACATCTTGAGGTACATAGCCGATTTGACGGCGCAACTCGGCGGGATCTATCTGTCGTAGATCAACACCATCAACCAAAATCGAACCACTTTCGGGAGCGTACAAACCTAAAATTAGTTTTTCGAGAGTAGTTTTACCAGAACCATTTCGTCCTAAAATGGCAACATGCTCACCCGCGTTGATCTTGAAAGACATGTTGGTAATCGCCAGACGTTCATCATCCGGGTAACGAAAGTTAACATGCTTAAATTCAATGTCACCTCTCAAAGAAGGGCGACTCACCCAACTTTTACCAGCAGGGCGTTCGACGGGACGATCCATGAGTTCATTTAAAGACTGCATCGCTGTTGAGGCGTGATGATACTGGGCTAAAAGTCCAGCCGCTTGACTAATAGGTGCCATAGCACGAGAAGAGAGTAAATAGGCGGCAATCAGTCCGCCTTGCGATAGGTTGCCTTCAATAATCATATAGACGCCAATCACAATGATGGACACAGCAACTGTATGCTGAGTCCATTGGGCACCATTACTAATTGACGCTGACAGTAGGCGCATCTGAGCACCTGTTCGGGTCAAAAGATGGTGGTTTTTTCCCAAATGGTTTGAATTCGACTTTCGGCACCGAAGCTTTTAACCGTTTCTAGATTAGACAAACTTTCAATCAGTGTTGAGTTACGCATTGACCCTGCTCGCATCGAGGTTTCAGATAGAGCATGCATCTTGGCTTGGGCACTGAGTGCATAGATCAATACTAATATCGCGCCGATCACAATGGGAATAATCAGTGGCCAGCTGATCATGGCAATGATCGCAACAAACAGAAGAACAAAGGGTAGGTCCACTAAGGCGACCAGTGTCAAAGAGCTCATAAAACTGCGTATCGACTCAAACGACTGAACGTTTGACGCGAATGAACCAGCAGAGGCAGGACGATTGCCATTTGCATGCCAAGAATACGTTCCATGATAGACGAGGATAGCTTTACATCGGTTCGGCTGGCTCCAAGGTCGATAAACCAGCTTCTCATCATTCTGAGTACTAAGTCAGCGGTGATGACGGTGAAAATACCCGCCGCAAGCACCCAAAGAGTGTAGGTGGCGTGATTAGGGACGACACGGTCATAAACATTCATCACAAAGAGTGGCATAGCAACCGCAAAAAGGTTGATC
>JAJOJN010000044.1 GCA_021208565.1 Nitrincola sp. | reverse complement strand
CGACTTTTTCGCCCGCTTTGATCTGTAACGACAGATCTTCAATCACGCCGGAGCTTTGTCCATAATGAAAGCTGATTTGATCGAAGCATATCTCGCCATGATCAGCTTGAAGAGGGGAGCGCATTGGGTTTGTCTTGAACCTGTTGCGGGACAGAGATTGATCCAAATGCCGTCTCTCACTGTACCGATGTTTTCAAAAAAGTGAAGAAACTTCCCACATAATCCATTGAGACATACCTGATAGTCTCAGAACTAGGCCTAAGGCGACAGCTAAAGCACCAATATTGATCAGTTCGCCCAACCATAACCAAATGCTCATGGCGGCAACCGTCAGTAATAACAATGAGTTTAAGATGTATAAGCAGGTGTTGAAAATGGTTACGAGCCGCATCTGTTGATGCACGGTTTCCAAAAAGCTATCCATCCCTTCTTGAGCATAGTCAGATTCGCGCTTGGCATGTGAAAAGAGCTTAACGGTTTGAATGTTGGTATAAGCATCCACGACTCTGCCAGTCATAACAGAGCGAGCATTCGCTTGAAGTTGCGAGACTTTTCCCATTAAGGGAACAAAGTAGCGCAGCATCACAATGTAGCTGACAAGCCATATCAGTAAAGGAATCATCAGTCGCAGGTCGGCACTGCCCATGATCACCAGTGTGCCAATGAAATAGACGCTGACATAGTTCAGGACATCGATCAGTTTAATGACGCACTCTCTGACGGATAGCGCGGTCTGCATCAACTTAGTGGCGATGCGACCTGCAAACTCCTCTTGATAGTAGTGCATGGATTGTTTCAGTAAGTAACGATGGATTTGCCAGCGTATTCGCATGGGATAATTACCCATCAATACTTGGAAATTAAGTAATGAGTGGACGAGTACGAGCAGAGGGAGTGCTAGGATGACGACCGCCATTCCAGCTAACTTCCAACCTTCTGTTTCAAGAAAAGTACTTCGGTCCTGCTCAGCCAGCCAGTTGACCAAATTACCCATAAAGCTAAATAGCCAGACTTCGACAACCGCCACACAGGCCATCATCAGTGCTGAAATCAGCAGCCAAGGCCAAATATCCCGGGAGTAATGAACACAAAGGCGATGAGTCCCTTGGGCGGTTGACTAGGTTCATTGAGAGGAAATGGGTTGATTCTCCGCTCGAACCATTGAAACAATTTGATAGGCTTGATCATTTCTACCATGTTACTTTAAAAGTATGCTTAAATTCGGTTAATACGAAACACTCACCGTATCTGGTGCTTCTAGGAGTTCATAATGACTGTATTGCGTAAAGTGCTAGCGACGGCTGGCGTGGCTTCTTGTTTGACTCTGTTTACATTACCGGCGATTGCGCAGGATTTTAGGCTTGGCCTCATCACTCCGCCCTCTCATCATTGGACGCAGGCGGCACAATCTTTTGCTGAATTACTTAATGAACAATCACAAGGACGTCATAGTGTATCAGTTTTCCCAGCCGCACAGCTCGGAAATGAAGCGCAAATGGTGCAACAATTGCAAACAGGTGCCCTAGATATGGCATTTCTGACCGTTGCGGAAGTGTCCAATCGCGTACCTGAGTTTGGCGCTTGGTACGCGCCTTACTTGGTCGATAATATCGATGAAGCGGCCGCTTTGTTAAAATCTGAAGCGGCTGAAGCGATGTTTGATCTTCTACCACAACAAGCGGGTTTGATCGGTATCGGTTATGGTATGGCTGGTATGCGTCAAATGATGGCTCGTACCCCTTTGAATAGTCCCGCTGATCTTTCGGGTTTAAAGGTTCGCATTACACCTTTCGATCCGATTCGTGATTTTTATGCCGCGTTAAATACCGCGCCAACGCCACTGCCGCTTCCTGCTGTATACGATGCCTTAGCGAATCGTCAGATCGATGCTATCGATATGGATTTTGATTCCATTCTTATTTTTCGTTTTTATGAACGTGCAGAAAACTTGATGATATCGAATCACATGATGTTCCCTATGGTGGGTGTCGTGTCTGCGCGCGTTTGGCGTAACCTATCAGCTGACGATCAGGCTTTAATTACTGAGTTAATGAAGTCGGAACTCGACCAGGTTATTGAAACTTTCCGAGTACAAGAGGCTGAACAGGAGGCTCAATTAAGAGCACTGGATATCACGATAACGGAAGCGGATAGGGGTGATTTTGCCGATAGTGTTGCTCAATGGGAAGCGATCTGGTCGCCTAAAGCCGCTAGCCTGGCAAAACTTCGTGAGGCTGTTGAGCAAATACGTCATCCTTAAGGTCGAAGTCGTTAATTGATGTTAAGAAAATTTTCGGCGCTTATTTCTTGGATGGAGTGCTGGCTAGCAGCTTTGCTAGCTGGCGTCATTTCAGTATTAATCCTGGTTAATGTGATTACACGGGCTTTAAGCAGGCCGATTTACTGGGTGGATGAAGTGGCTATTTTTTCCATGGTTTGGATGACTTTTTTAGCTACTTCAGTGGTGATCAAAAAAGCGACAGACATTATCGGTGACGTTGCTTCAAGAGATCTTGCCCGATCGACTCAAAAAAGCACTGATACTGTTCAGTGATGTGATGGTCCTTCTGTTTTCTGGGTTGCTGCTCTATGTCTGTCTATTATGGTTTGATCCTTTTGAACTCATGAAGGCTAATTTTGAGTTTGGCGCCTTTCAGATGGAAACCTTTAATTTTATCTATTCCGAAACGACCAATACGCTGGGTCTAAAAAAAATATTGGATCTGGCTTATCATGCCCTGGATCGCACTGTCTTTAATCTTGCACTCAATGATTAACTGTTGGGATTCATGGAAGGTGCTGATACAGCTATCTGATAGGGAAATGAGCTGATGTTGGCGGCTGTTTTCTTTATTTTGCTTTTTGCTTCGGTGCCTATAGCGCTGGTGTTGGCGTTATCTGCGGCATTTTATATCGCCACATCCGGAAACACCGTCCTGTTTTCCTCTTACGCTCTACAACTTTTTTCAGCTATTGAGAATTACGGATTGCTGGCAATTCCATTATTTATGTTGGCGGGAGAGTTAATGAATGAGGGAGGTCTAACCCGTCGCCTGATCAATATGGCCAGAATATTAGTGGGTGGTTTTAAGGGTGGCATGGCCTATATCAACTTGGTGGCCAATATGATGATGGCCGCTATTATGGGGTCTGCGGCATCGCAAATAGCGATCATGTCACGAGCCATGGTGCCTGAAATGGAGAAAGAGGGATATCAACGGCCCTATGCAGCGGCGATTACGGCAGCTGGAGGTCTTTTATCACCTATTATACCGCCGTCCATGCTGTTCGTTTTATATGGGGTACTTGCTCAAGTACCGATTGCGGATATGTTTATCGCTGGGATTATCCCAGGCTTGATCTTGTCGCTATTATTTTTCATCGCTATCGCGTTTTTAGGGTTGTTT
Organism: Nitrincola sp.; assembly: GCA_021208565.1. Lineage (GTDB taxonomy): Bacteria > Pseudomonadota > Gammaproteobacteria > Pseudomonadales > Balneatricaceae > Nitrincola. The sequence goes on along the minus strand of JAJOJN010000044.1, from coordinate 37,736 downwards.
TACGAGTATCCTAAGGGCAACTGGCTCTCTGTTGAAGAGGCGAAGTCTGCCTTGTGGATGGGACTTCCAGCCCTAGCTATCCCTGTACTCATCATCGGTGGTATTTTAAGTGGAGCCGTCACTCCCACAGAGTCAGCCGCCTTAGCTTCTTTCGGGGCATTTATTGTGGGTAAATTTATCTATAAGGAATTCAAGTTTTTACAAATACCTGAAGTCCTCAAGCGCACCGCATTAAATTCCGGCATGGTGATCGTGTTGATTTCTGCGGCGGGTGTGTTTGGTTGGGTTTTGGTCTATGAGCATATTCCACAAAATGCGGCGGCTTGGATTGTTCAGCAAACTTCAGATCCTTTTGTTTTTTTGTTGATGGTGATTTTCGCCTTGCTGTTAGTGGGTATGGTATTGGATGGTATTGCGGCGTTAATCCTCGTGGTGCCAATACTCTTACCTGTAGCTCAGGCTGAATTTGGGATCAGTCCTTACCAGTTTGGTGTCATTGTATGTTTAACCCTAGTGATGGGGTTGTTAACCCCTCCAGTCGGTGCGGGGTTGTTTATCAGTTCAGCGATGACGGGCGAGTCGCCCATGCGTGTTTTTAAATCGCTGATTCCATTCTTGTTCATGACATTGCTTACGTTAGTGCTTTTAAGCTGGAATTCACAACTGGTACTGTTTTTACTTTCATAATTGAGCACGCTTTCACTTTACATTTGTCTCGCAACATGCAAAAAATAGTTTAACTGTGCAGTTGCGGTATTAGAGCGTCAGCTGTCACCCTTTGACGATGAGGAATACATGAACGCTTTCGACGCTGACGAGGAACAAAACACTAAACAAATTTACGACAGCATCACCAGTCGTATGAATGGTTTTTTGTATCGTTGCCGAAATGATGAGCATTACACTATGCTTATCATGTCTGGACGTGTAGAAAAGGTTACCGGTTATCTATTGGATGATCTTGTTGGTAATAAGCGTGCTTCTTATGTCTCCTTAATTCATCCTGATGATGTCGAGCGTGTTGATCAGGTGGTTGGCTTGGGTGTTGAGACGAAAAAAAATTGGGATGTGGATTATCGTCTCAAGAAAGCCGGTGGCGATATACAATGGGTGAATGAACATGGTGGACCTGTTTTTAATGCTCAAGGTGAGTTGATCTATCTTGAAGGGGTTATTGTTGATATCGAGCAGCGTAAAGAAGAAGAGAAACAGCGTGCAGCTAATCTGAATCAAGTCGCTCAAGTCAGTGGTAACATTATTCAAGAAACACAAAAGATCCTTTACATGTTGAAGTCATTAAGACTCTTAAGTCTCAATGCCAGTATCGAAGCGGCGAGGGCGGGTGAGGCCGGTCGTGGTTTTGCGGTTGTGGCGGAACATGTAAAAGAGTTAGCTGAAAATACCGGACAATCCGCTGAATATATTAACAAGTTGATTGGTGAGCTTGAGCGTCAATTAGCTTCTGATAATAAACATTAATGATCAATACAATGCTTTTTCGGAGTTCTCTCGTTGCAGTTTGATCCTGTCAAAATTTTGATTACTGGCGCTGATGGGCAATCAGGCTCTGCTATTGCAAGAACTGCAGAGCAGGATAACTTTTTTGAAGTCATTGCCTTAAACCGTAAGCAGCTTGATGTCACTCAGCCAGAAAAAATCGTGGCTGCGTTAGATAAATACTTGCCTGATTATGTGATTAATTGCGCGGCATTGAACTCGGCTGATCGTGCCGAACGAGAGCCTCATAAGGCAATGTCAATCAATGCGGAAGCCGCCAAGCATTTAGCTGCTGCTTGCGGAGACTTGTCGATACCAATTATTCAGCTTTCCACAGACTACGTATTTGATGGTCACTATGCCAGTGGTTATACCGAACTTGATGAAACCAAGCCTTTGGGCGTGTATGGGCAGAGTAAGCTCCAAGGTGAGTTAAATGTTCAACAGTTCATGCCAAGGCATATTATTATTCGCACGAGCTGGCTTTTTAGTGATCGTGGTAACAATTTCATGCTACGAACCTTAGAAGAAGCGCGTGAAAACAATCTAATGTATGGCGTGGATGATCGTCGAGGTTGTCCTACCTCCGCATTTGATCTGGCACGAGTTGTCTTAGCTATCATTAAACAGTTAAGTTGTGGTGCTGAACCTTGGGGTACCTATCATTACTGTGGTGCTGAGGTGACAACGCGTTATGCGTTTTGTGAAGCAGTCATTGCAGCGGCGAGACAGTATGAAGATTTAAAAGTCGACGAAATTAAGCCAGTCGCTTCAAAAGACTTTTCTACTGAAGCAGAACGTCCTTCTTCATCGGTATTGAAATGTCAGAAGATTCTCAATGTCTTTGGCATTAGACAGCGCCCTTGGCGTAGTGAACTGCAACGATTGATTCGTGAGTACTACGGTCAAGTGCGCTACTAAAAGATCCGCTTAGAAAAGGCCTAGCGTTGGTGTGCGTCGAACAGCAACAAGTGCAATATATGCAAGGGTCGCACCCGCTAATACAACACCCACGAGTCGAGTAGGCAGTGTAGGAGCGGTTTTGAAGGCATAGACTGAAAAGCCAATATAAGCCAACAAAGCAATGATTTTCGCTAATACCCAGTCAACGTGGATTGGGTTCATCTGCATCACCACTAGTAACGCAATCGCCGAAATGATTAATAAACCATCGACAGCATGAGCGATTATTTTCATCCAGCGCTTTCGAACGCCAGCGGGCCAACGATAACAAAAGCGGCTCTTAGCAAAAAGATCAAAACAGTTAAGGCCACGAGTGTTAAGTGAAGGTGTTTAAACGCCAAATACATAGGGCTGTTACTCTCTTGTTGGGTTAAAGTCTATTAATAATCTAGGGGTTTACGCTCGAAGGATGCGAGGCGTTTCATGTCCTCGTCGTACCAAGTCCAATGCTGACCTTCTAAGCTGCTATAGACAGCTTCTTCAAAGAGTTGAAGGAATCGACCTTCAATTGCTGCTGCATCTTGGCAAAACATTCTTGTACTTGCCATAGGGCCAAAACTTATGTTGCTGCCTTCAAGTTGAATAGGTCCCGCCATCACGTTACATCCTGTGTGACCAGATAGTTGTTGCCCACTAAAACGAACATAAGGGCGAACCAGCATCGCTTCTAAATCAGCGGCTATAAATCCATCCAATTCGACGATATCCCACTCATGGTGCTCTAACTCAGCAACTGGACTACCACAGGTGGTTGCAGGGAGTATGCGCTTCAGATCTTTAAAGCGAAGATGATGACGAGCAGGACCTTCTTCAGGTGTTTCCCAAGTCAAAGTAACATCTGCTTGAGTATGCAGATAGCTACCACCAACAGTGCTTGCGGCAAGATAGGTACGTTCTACCTCAAGCCACTCAGGCGTCATCACAATGGGAAAACGCAGGCCAGTTTGACATTCGACTATAGAAGGCGCGTCAGCCATGTAGGTGAGCATGCCTTCAATTTCTTTAGAAATTTGAGCGGGTTGCCAACCTTTTGGCTCTAGGTTGTAATTCAATTGTGAAACAATCGGGTTACCCAGAGTGTCCGCTTGTAACCAACCGCCTGTTTGATTTGCAAAGTAAATTAGGTGTTCTTGATTGCTGTGATGCAGTACCAGACGATCGCCCTCAATTTCCCATCGTCCCATGCGGTTGTAAGTGCCATCGGGGCGATCTTGGTGGGTTTGCGTCAAAAAGTAGGTGCCGTTGGCTAAGAGGTCAAGTTGAGTTTCAATGCCCGGGCAGTCGGCACAGGGTAAAATGCCAAAGAAGCTTTGATTTCCACTTATCGTGGTGGTTCCAGAGGTGCGAACCGTTTCTTGCCCTGTTTCTTGAGTGGCGTCTGTCGCGCTGCTGCTGCAACCCGACATCAGGATGGCAGCCAAAACACAACTTGAAAGACTATACCGAAGCGTTTGAGACATAGTGTTGATTCCTTGATTGATGATCCATAGAGGCATAATGCATGTTATGCAAAACTATAACGGTATGAGGCTGAATTCACCAGTAACTTAGGCAGATACCTCGACCCAGCGAAGACTTAAAAGAGCCCCAAATAATCCAGTCATACCTAAAATGATCAAGGTGACCTGAATTGACATCAGCGCCGTCAATGCACTGAGTGCACCCGTTAGTAACAGCAGTGCGCCAATGACCGAGTTACTCACTGCGACATAATCAGTGCGTTGATTACCGGACGCCATATCGACTAAATAGGTTTTTCTACCTAAGCGTATCCCTGAATGAGCGACCCCGAGTCCAAAAAAGGCGATTAGATACAATGGCATTAAGGCTGTAGCAGGAATAGGTAGCCATGAAACTATGGCGATTAATATGGATAGACACCCAGCTAGCGAACAGGCAATCGCAAAAACCTGACGGCTAGACCTATCAGCCCAGCGACCCCAAATGGGCGAGCTTAATAAGCCCGCCAGTCCTTCTACCGCAATAAATAACCCGAGTAAGCTAATGGCGCTGCCTAGGTCGTCGCGCGCTAAGGCAATATAAAAAGGTGCGGCTAACCCTGAGCCCATGGCCAAGGCTCTAGCGATGACAAACAGCCGAAAGGGTTTATCCTCTTTGAGTAAACTCAGTTTTGTCATGGCATGTGCCAAACCATTGGCTCCACCATCAGTCGCACCCGGAAATTCAATAATACGACTAAACCACCAAGCGGCAGCGAACCAACAGAGTCCCGCGAAGAGTAACAAACTGGTGTAGAGCCAAATCGAGGCATCTTGCGACATTTGACTGAGCAGAAGTCCAACCGCTAACGCGACCAAGCCAGAAATCGCGCTGATCCAACCTGATAAGCGACCGCGACGTGTTTTAGGAACGGTTTTACCCTGCACATCTTTAAAGGCAACAGAACAAGCCCCGCGTGCAAGGCTAAATAAAATCAGAAGAAGAATGATGACAACGCCACTGGCAATGCCATTCAAGGTGAGGGCTACAAACCCCATCAACATCAAACAGACCCCTTGCAGGGTACCACCCATGACCCAAACCCATTTACGTATCGACTGCTTTCTTACCCAAGCACCGATCAGCATTTGCGGCAACATGGAGCCAGACTCTCGAATAGGTACCAGTAAGCTAATCATCCAAGCGGGAGCGCCCAGTTGTAATAGCAGCCAGGGTAGTGTTGTTTTGGCACTCGCGAGTTTATCGGCTAAGTTACTAAAGGTGTTGGAGATTAGGGTGTAGAAAAAGTTATTAGGGGCCGCATGACAAGCTTCTTCCGGAATATCCTTACAGACTCTACCTTCATCATCTTCAGCTAGACGTTCGTAAAGATTCTCAACCCATTCAGATTGTTTATGTACCATGTATCACTCTTCATTTATCGGCGTAGAGAAACAGTGGTAACTCGTTGATCATCATATTGTTTGGCACAAAACTCCTGCTCATCACCACCGCTGTAGCGTACTTTAACATTAAAGCCCATGCCTGGGTCATGATTGAGCAGCATTAAACGCTCCTCGCCTGGTGCGAGTCTGAGTGATAAGAGATCAGATTGCCCATTGGCATTTCCAAAATTGAGTTGCAGTGAGTCGATCATCACGCTGTCATCATTTCTGAAGGTCACGTACATACCACTATCAGGTTGACTTTTCAGGTAAAAACTACCAACGCCTAAAACAAATCCAATGAGTAGTGCGGGAAGCCAAATCTTAAGGTGTGATTTCATTATCGCTAATCTTTGATCGTTATTGAAAAAACAGTATAAAGCTTTCCTAATATAAAAAAACCTATCGAACTATAAATCTTATTGAGCTGAAATTTCCATAACGACAGGTTAAGCTCTGCCATTAACTAAGGAGAATGTAATGCAGGGTCTACTAATGGCGCTGGGAGCCTATATTCTGTGGGGCTGCTTTCCGCTATTTTTCAATTTGTTATCTCATGTCCCCTCTATCGAAGTGTTAGCTAATCGCATTATCTGGTCGATGGTCGCGACCTGTTAGTGATAATGGCGTTAGGTAAGCGAGATACGCTATTCGCTTTACTCAAAAACGCACAATTAATGAAATGGCTGGGGTTAACCTCTTTGTTGATTTCGGCCAATTGGTTGATTTTTATCTGGGCAGTTGCTCAGCATCGTGTGATGGAAGCCAGCTTAGGCTATTACATGACCCCCTTGGTCAGTTTATTGTTGGCAAGAGTATTGCTTAAAGAATCGTTACATCCGCTTCAGGCGGTAGCAGGTGCCTTAGCCGCGATTGCGGTACTTTGGGAGCTCTACAGTTTAGGCAGTTTGCCCTGGGTATCACTGACTCTGGCCATCACTTTTGGATTTTATGGTTTAGTGCGAAAACGCTACCCTGTCGATGGCTTGTCAGGCTTAACAGTTGAAACGCTATTGATATTCCCCATTGCCATGACATGGTTAATCTGGCAGTTTTGGAGTCCTGCACATAACTTGCTGTTTGGCGAAGATTGGAACACTACGCTGCTGCTCATGGCATCCGGTGTGGTCACTGCGGTACCCTTGTTATTGTTTGCAGCTGCCGCAAAGCGATTAGATTTATCGGTAGTCGGCTTTATTATGTATATTAACCCTATCCATGCAGTTTTTGATTGCCGTGTTGATTTTTTAAAGAAGATTTTCCACCGCAAAGACTGGTGACCTTCATTATTATTTGGACGGCACTGGTATTGTTTATGTGGGGAATGTGGCAGTCTAGACAAAAAACGTCATCACTTGATAGTCCTAAAGGGTCGACATCAAGCTGAAGATCTCAAGTGACAAATCAATCTAAATTGTATATATTAGACAAATCTAAATTAATTGGTTTTTGAATTTTCAAAAGGATCAGTGAAAAATGTTTTCTCCACGTCATCAGAAGTTGGTTTTTACTTTTTTTAATGTCGGTTTACATGGTTACGATCATGATATTTGTCATCACTTTAGTGAATACTGGCATGGCCGATGGATTTTTGTTGCGATGGTTTAAAGCATTCGCAGTGGCTTGGCCTATCGCTTTCGTCTTAATCCTAGTGGGTGGACCACATATTCAGAAGTTTGCGGGTAAGTTAATTCGCCAAGACTAGTATCGATCTTGGCGAACAATTTGCGAAGCTCTCTTAAACAGAGAGTTTCCAGCGCAGTGTTTCGCCTGCTCGAAGTGGTACAATAATATCACTTCCAAACGGCATCTCCTGAGGTACTTGCCAAGCATCTTTCACTAAAGTAACTTTTTCTTGGTTGCGCGCTAAGCCATAGAAGTCAGCACCGTAAAAACTCGCAAATCCTTCTAACTTATCTAACGCACCTAAGTCCTCAAAGATTTCGGCATAAAGCTCAATGGCAGCGTAAGCACTGTAACAACCTGCACACCCACAAGCATTCTCTTTAGCGCCTTTGGCGTGTGGTGCGGAATCGGTTCCCAAGAAAAACTTATGGCTACCACTGACCACAACATCCTGTAATGCTTTTTGATGAATATTGCGTTTCAAGATGGGTAAACAGAAGAGGTGAGGACGAATGCCACCGACCAGCATATGGTTACGATTGTAAGCTAAATGCTGAGGTGTAATGGTCGCACCCACGTTATCACCGTGAGCCAGAACAAATTCGGCTGATTCTTTCGTGGTGATATGTTCAACCACCATTCTCATTTTAGGATGGCGTGCCGCCAAGGGCGCTAATATTTCATCCAGAAATTCCTTTTCACGGTCAAAAATATCCACATGATTATGTGTCACTTCACCATGAACTAACAGTGGCATATTGGCTTCGGTCAAGGCCGCGCAGATATCATCCAGTTTCCCTAGATCGGTCAGGCCCGAATCAGAGTTAGTCGTAGCACCCGCAGGGTAGAGCTTGACCGCTTTCACGTGCTCTGTCTTACCAGCCTCAGCGATGATCTCAGCACTCGTGTTATCAGTAAGATAAAGCGTCATCAAAGGATTAAACTGAACACCTTCAGGAACATGCGCCAAGATTCGTTCACGATAAGCTAGCGCCTGTTCAGCATTAATCACAGGCGGCTTAAGATTGGGCATCACAATAGCACGATGCATCTGTCTGGCCGTGGCTGGCACAACATGCTGCAGCACTTCTCCATCACGTAAATGTAAGTGCCAATCATCGGGTCGAGTAATGGTTAAGCGGTCAGTCATGGTCTTGATTGCTCCCTGAATTGAAGGTGTTCAGTTTATCACAGACTCATTTTGTTATTCAGTGATGGAGCGTCTATCTAAGTAATCTTTGGCGCCGCCTCCCTGATTAAATTTAATGTCTAGCTCTTTAATATTTAAAGAGGCTGGCGAAAATACTGCTTCAAAACGATTTCCAAGAGAGTCCACTCCTTTTACTTCGTAACAGCCATCATCTACTTTGATTCGATCTACACGCCAGCCATTACTTTCAAGTGCTTGAATAAGGTTTTCTTGAGGTTGCCAAGTATTAATAGGATCATAGCAATCATCTGCCATGACTGGGCCAGTCAATAATGATGCTGCTAAGGCTATTGGGAAGAGTACTTTTTTCATTGTGTAGCTCCTTATGTTGATTTTCGATAGAAGTCATGGATGACCATAGTTGTACTCTATCTAGGATTCCTGACAGTAAGCTGAAAGCGAGCGTAGTTTTTTAAAAAAATAGTCGCTATCTTAGCTTTATCTTGACAGGCTGATTCAACTTCATTTTATTTCTAGGTGATGGGATGCGTATTTTATTGATAGAAGATACAGAGGGTTTAGGAGAGGCCATTAAGGATCACTTAGATGATGAAGGCTATGCGGTTGACTGGGTGAAAACTCTTTGGTCTGCAGAAAGCTGTATCAAAACAACTTGTTATGATTTAGTGATGTTGGATTTAATGTTGCCTGATGGTAATGGATTGAATCTGCTACTTGATATCAGAAGAAATAAGATACAAATCCCCGTGATTATCATGACCGCAAAAGATCAGGTAACTGATCGTGTTAAAGGTCTTAATGCGGGTGCGGATGATTACTTGGTTAAACCTTTCGACTTAGACGAAATGGCTGCGAGAGTAGCTGCCGTTTGTCGTCGGTATTCTGGAAATCCAAACCCGAATATCGTTATCGGGAATCTTGAAGTTAATCTGACGGAGAAAGTCGTTTATCTTTCAGATTCTAAAGTTGGAACTCACATCACGGAGAGTGGGCAATTTTTGAAATTTTTGTCCATTATCCAGGACAGTTGCTTAGTCGATCTCGACTCGAAGAAAGGTTTGTATGCTTTTGGCGCTGAGATTGAAAGTAACACTGTTGAAGTGTACATCAGCCGTCTACGAAAAAAAACTGGGTAAGGCCTGTATAGAAACAGTTAGGGGATTAGGATATCGGATGCCGAAAGTATGAAATCCTTGCCCTTACAAACAAAACTGCTTTTTTATATTTTGGGGTTAATCACCTGTCTGTGGTGTATTGGCTTGACTTTGGCTGGATACCATCTTAAAGCGGAACTGAATAAGGTCTTTGATAGTGTTTTGCAGGAAACGGCAGAGCGCATTTTTCCGCTAGCATTGGTCGAAATACTAAATCGTGATGATGTGAAAGTCTTTCAACAATTACCCGCTCTGAGTGAATATGAAGAAAGAGTTGTATATAGAGTTGTTAATTCAATGGGTGAAGTTTTACTTAAATCACACAATGCTGGCGATCATCTATGGGGTGGAAAAGTTATAGAAGGATTCAAAACAACTGAAAATAGTCGTATTTACTCTTTAGCCGCAATCCAAAAACGATATTTTATCCAAGTATTAGAACCTCTTAATTATCGGCAAGTAGCATTAAAAGAGGCCGTTATGTTAATGGCTTTGCCTTTAATATTTTTGCTTCCTTTAAGTTTTCTAGCTGTTTTATGGTTAGTCAGAAAATTATTTAAACCAGTTAAACAGCTGAGTATTGAAGTCTCTAATCGAAGCGCTAGAGATTTAGTGCCCATCAGTATTGATCAGTTACCTCAAGAGTTATTGCCTATTCCAGCCGCTATTAATCAATTGATGAAGCAAGTGCAAGTAGCGTTGGATGCTGAGCGTCACTTTACTGCTAACGCGGCACATGAGCTTCGTACACCTTTAGCAACTATGAAAGCTCAAATTCAGCGACTAGAGAAAAGAGTTACTGATCCGGAATATAAAGGTAAACTCTCTCAATTGCGGATTTCACTAGATCATTTGATTAATCTGTCTGATAAATTGTTGCAGTTGGCTAAAGCGGATGCTCTATCTTTGAAGTTGGCTGACTATCATCCTCTGACTGAGTTAATGATATTTATAATTGAAGATTTTCGGCGCTCGGGATTTGAAAAATTAACCTTAAAGATTCCAGAGCATGAGGTTTTTGCAGCAGTAGACATAGATGCCTTCGCAATCATAGTCAAAAATATTGTAGATAATGCTTTAAAATATAGATCCAATAATGAACCAGTTTTGGTCGAACTGACTTATGACGCCAAAATAGTGGTTTCTAATGACTGTGAGCCACTTAAGCAAGAGAATATTGATAATCTCTGCAATCGTTTTTACCGAGCGCCAAGTCAACAGACTGGATCGGGCTTGGGGTTGGCAATAGTCAGCACTTTAGTGAAGAAGATGGGTGGCAGTATTTATATTGAATCGCCAATCAGACAATCTCATCGTGGATTTCAAATTGTTGTTCAGTTAAAAACAGATCGTGAAATGAACAATGCCCTGCAGGGGCAGTGACAGGGCATTATTCATATTAAGTATTACTCAGGAATCAAAACCGTATCAATGACATGAATAACGCCATTGGAGGCTTTTACGTCCGCCATAATGACTGTGGCATTGTTAATCATGACGCTGTCGCCGGTGGCGTTAACACTCAAAGATCGACCTTCAACTGTTTCAGCAGACAGCTCTTGACCTGCAATATCAGCACTCATGACCACACCTGGAACCACGTGGTAAGTGAGGATAGCTGTAAGTTGATCACGATTTTCAGGCTCTAACAGGCTTGCAACCGTACCTTCAGGTAAGGCAGCGAATGCTTCGTCGGTGGGCGCAAAAACAGTGAAAGGGCCTTCGCCACTTAAGACGTCAACCAGTTCAGCAGCACTCAGCGCAGCGACTAGGGTTTCAAAACTACCATTGGCCACAGCGATCTCGGTAATGGTACCTGCTTTCTCTTCTTGACTGTAACCATAGCCTGATGCTTCTTTATTACCGCCATGGTTATGTGCAAAGGCGAGCGTACTCAAGGCGAGTGAACCGGCAACGGCGATAACTAGCGATTTGATTTTTGTCATTGTTGATCTCCATATTGAATTTAGTACAACGTTTCAATCATTCTGCAGATAGATCGAAAGGTCTTACGCTCTGTCGGGTGTATTTGGATTGGAAATCATTTACTGTGAATAAAAATTATCCAGTGAGAGGTTTCTATGTCTGAAGATAAGCGTCGCCAGTACTCTTCACAAGTTGTTGATGGAATTGGCAAGTCAGCTAGTCGAGCAATGTTAAGAGCAGTTGGATTTACAGATGAAGATTTCAAAAAACCTCAGGTAGGTATCGCGTCTACTTGGAGTAATCTGACACCTTGTAATATGCATATTAACCGATTAGCTGAAGAGTCAGCTGCAGGTGCCGATGAAGCGGGTGGCAAATCACTTATTTTCAATACAATTACCATTTCTGATGGTATCGCTAATGGTACTGAAGGAATGAAATATTCCTTAGTCTCTCGTGAAGTCATCGCAGACTCTATCGAAACGGTTGCTGGTTGTGAGGGGTTTGATGGGTTAGTAGCCATAGGTGGCTGTGATAAGAATATGCCAGGCTGCATCATGGGGCTGGCGCGACTCAATCGGCCTTCAGTATTTGTTTATGGGGGTACCATCTTACCGGGTGAAAATCATACCGATATCATTTCCGTATTCGAAGCCGTGGGTGCTCACGCTCAGGGCAAAATGGATTTGATTCAAGTTAAACAAATTGAAGAGAAGGCGATTCCGGGTGCGGGCTCCTGTGGTGGTATGTACACCGCTAATACCATGGCCTCAGCAATAGAGGCGATGGGGATGAGTTTGCCTGGAAGCTCGGCACAAAATGCGGTTTCGAATAACAAGCTAGAGGATTGCCGTGCCGCAGGTGCAGCCGTTCTCAATCTGCTCGAAAAAGATATTAAGCCTTCGGATATCATGACCCGAGAAGCCTTTGAGAATGCGATCACGGTGATCATTACTCTGGGCGGATCAACCAATGCAGTGCTGCACCTGATTGCGATGGCAAACACCATTGGTGTGGACCTGACACTGGATGATTTTGCAGAAATAGGTAAGCGTGTTCCTGTACTAGCTGACTTACGCCCTAGCGGTCACTATATGATGTCTGAGTTGGTGGCTATTGGTGGTATTCAACCGCTGATGAAACGCCTCTTGGATCGTGGAATGCTGCATGGCGACTGTATGACCGTGACAGGTAAAACCCTAGCCGAGAATCTGGCAGATGTTGTGCCTTACCCAGAAAATCAGCAGATTATTCGTGATTTTGAAAACCCCATCAAAGCGGATAGTCATTTACGTATTCTTTACGGCAACCTGGCTCCTACTGGCGCAGTGGCAAAAATCACCGGTAAAGAAGGCACGCATTTTACGGGGCGTGCCCGTGTGTTCCATTCGGAAGAAGAGGCTCAAGCACGCATTTTGGATGGTACCGTAACAGCGGGTGATGTTTTAGTGATTCGCTATGAAGGCCCTAAAGGTGGACCCGGTATGCGGGAAATGCTTAGCCCAACATCGGCCATCATGGGTAGGGGGTTAGGCAGTGATGTCGCGCTGATCACCGATGGACGCTTCTCGGGAGGAAGCCACGGTTTTGTGGTGGGGCACATAACACCCGAAGCTGCTGAAGGTGGCCCGATTGCCTTAGTCGAAGAAGGCGACATGATTACCATCGATGCTGTTGAAAATCTGATTCTCTTGGATGTTCCCGAACAAGAACTTGCTCGTCGACGTGAACACTGGAAAGCACCAGAGCCGAAATATAAAAGAGGTGTTCTGGCTAAGTTTGCACGCACTGTGCAATCAGCATCGCAGGGAGCGATGACAGATCTACCCTGAAGCTATATCAGAAAAGCAGATCAACAAAATGAGATCTGCTTTTTTGCGATAGGGTTTTATAGTGATTTGCAAAGCCTTTGCTACCTTGTCTCTTTAGTTTGTGGGTGGCCGCTATTAAGCATTTTTTCAAATACGCGATGTAACTATCCGCCCAAGTGCAATGCCTTACCAACGGCGTCAGGAACAGTCGTCTGATACCGATCAGTTAGGGTAGATTCTGTTATGAGTAAGCTGTTGGGCATGATGAACTTCTCTAAAAGGAAAATGAACCTAGCTGAAAGGCAATGCAATTGTATTGCTTCGTCAAGATTGCTTCAGCCCCCGACTGTTGCCAGAAAAAACGGAAATGCTGGAAGCAGGCAAAGAAATTACCTGTCGAAGATCGGTATGTGTAGGGTAGGGTTGAATTCATTGAGAACCCCCCAGTGTCACACTGTGAGTGTCACCAATCGGGTAGGGGATGTTCTCTTGATAATTAAATGATTTATAATCAATCATTTAATTTAATTTGGTGGTGCTGTGGGACGCGGGTTTAACTCCCAAAACGGGAACTGAATTGGTCCATTAAACCGGCACTTTCACCTGAGACAAACCTTTGCCTGTAAATACCCTAAATAGCTTGCAACCCTTCTTGCAACGAGCGTTCATGGCCTTCCGCAAACAACAACGAGGCGAACGAGATGGAAGTATTGCATATGAACCAGCGGCAGCTGGCCAACCGATGGGGGCGTCAGTGAGGCCTGCCTTTGAGCGCTGGCGATCTTGAAGCATTGGCCCGCAATTCCTGAAGCTGCGCGGTCGAGTGATGTATCGCCAGGTAGACGTTGAAGCTTTTGAGGAAAGCTGTCTCAGGCAGTCAACCAGCAGTCCAAAAGCCAAGCAGCAGATCCGTTCGGTGTCTTCCGTTTAGCGGTGCACCGCAGCAAAGGATCGCTGGCGCAATGGCGCAATGGCGGATCGGCAGAGAGAGCTAAATCACCAACAAAGAAACATTTGTGTTGCTTTTTCTATTTCTGATGTAGTGAATTGCATAAAAGCAACGAATAAGTTGCCTTTGGATCTCCAAGCAACTAATATGTTGCTATCGGCTATAAAAGCAACATATGTGTTTACTATGACGAACTCGATACTCCACCAAATAAAGCAGCGGCGACTGACACTTGGCCTCAAACAGAACGACATGATGTTGCGTGTGGGCGTCTCTCGTCAGCAATATCAGCGCCTTGAATCCAAAGGAAACCCCAGGCTAGACACCTTGGTGTTGATCGCGAAGGGCTTGAATAGCGAACTCATGCTCATCCCAAAGGAAAAGCTTGGCGCTGTTATGGCGCTGCTTGAACAGGAGAGTTCCGAGCTAGGCAAAGCGAATGTGTCCCAGGCGAAAAAAAACTGCAAGGGAAGATGCAAAGAAAAGTCTTTCAGATGATCCATGGCAGGATTTACTGGGGGATGAATTATGAGCGAAGCCCAAGTCGATGAAATAAACGTACTCAAATTGAGCTTGCACGAAAGGCTGGTTGGCTATTTGGCTGGCTTTCAAAGCGGTAGAAATGTGCTGAGATTTGCCGAGGAATTCAAGAGTGATGTAGGTCGCCCTACATTCAGTTTGATTACCCACCCGGCGTTTCCTCGTTCTGAAAAAATAATGTCGGAACCCTGGGCAAGAAACCAAAGATTGCATCCGACGTTGTCCAATTTACTTCCGGAGGGATCCTTGCGAGAGTTGATTGCGCAAGGACTAAAAGTGCATGTCGACAATGAGTTCCATATTCTCTCATATTTAGGTGCAGACCTCCCCGGCGCTTTGGTCGCTGAGCCGATGGAACCCGACGATGTTCCAGATAGTGTTCTCAATACTCACGGCAAAGCTCGCGCAATAAGGTTTGACAAAGTATCACCGGAAAATAAATTTTCGTTGGCCGGCGTTCAGATGAAATTTTCCATGAAGGAAAAGGATGGACGCTACAATCTTTCCAAAGGCGACGTGTTGGGGGATTGGATAGTAAAAACCCCCTCGACCAAACATAAAGATGTGCCTGTTAACGAATACACCGCAATGAAACTTGCGGAATTAGTTGGGGTCGAAATTCCAGAAAATTAAACTGGTCGAGCTGAACAAGCTTGACAATCTTCCTCAGATAAATCTTCCCGACGAGAAGCTAGCCTTTGTAATCAAACGTTTTGATCGCGATGATGATGTACGCATCATATGGAAGACTTTGCCCAGGTACTGGTGAAGTATGCCCATGAAAAATACAACTCAGCAAACTACGAGCAAATCGGCAGAATCATCTACGGTTACTCTGGTGACGGCTTGGCCGATGCACAACAATTCGCTAGGCGATTGCTAGTTAACATTCTTCTTGCTAACGGTGATGCACATCTAAAAAATTGGAGTTTGATTTATTCAGATAAAATCACACCGAGGCTTTCGCCAGCGTACGATATTGTTACCACGAGCGTATATATCGATGGCGAAAGGAATTACGCGCTTAATATAGGAAAGACTAAAGATTGGTACGACGTCTCAATGGCAAATTTTCAGTCATGGGCTGATCGTGCCGAAATTCCATGGAGAGTAATTAAACCTCACTTAGATGACGTTTTGGACAAGGCTCGAAATCTTTGGCCGGAAGCAATTAAAGATCTCCCAATGAATGAGGCGCACAAGAAAAAAATTGACGGAACACTGGGGTAATTTACATGGGGATTTTCGAATTAAATAGATTTTGAAAATGCCACGATTGCTAAACGCTGGATCTAGGGAAGCAGCGAACAAGTTATCAAAATCAAGCAACGTAACGCTTTGCGTTTACCGCTGAGTATATTTTGAACAGCTATTTGTCGCTTTTCGTAAATTTAACCCATTAATGGTTATTTAATTGCACTTTTGGACGCCATTTCCGTTTTCTAGGCGGATTTAGGCTGCCATCGTATCATCTGATCTAATCGAACAATGTTTGCCAACGTAAAAAGCATCGCCAGCTGGTTGTCATTTTTTGCTAAGCCCTTGTATCTGGCTTTGACAAACTTGAATTGACACTTAATTAATGATTCGGAACGGGTGCTCTACCTTAGTGCGGATACTGGCTTTTAAGAATTCAATTTCGCTCAGAATTCTACATCTAAGCTATTGATATTTAAGTAAAAAGAAGTGGTGGTGGAGGTGGCGGGTTTCGAACCCGCGTCCGCCAATCCTCTGCCTTAGGACCTACATGCTTAGGCTTCTCTATTGCGTTAACCCATCACGACCCGAGAGCCAGGGTGTTTAGGGCGAGCTCTTTTAGTTTTAACCGTTCAGCTTAGAGCAAAGCATCCGGGCGATTCTGTCTCATATGACACTGCGAACCTCTGAGTTACAGACACCTTAGAGTGCAGCGCTAGCTGACTTAAGCAGCTAGAGCGTAGTTATCGTCGTTTGCAACTATAACTTTGTGATGAGGGATTTACGAGAATCACCACGTTCTCGGCATGCACCCAAGGGTTCGTAATCAGCGTCGAAGCCATGTCACCCCCGGATAATCCGCCAGTATAGCGGAAGAACAGATAAACCAAAAGCCTTAAGTCGCTGCCATGATGCGCTGCTTTTGGCGATCCCAGTCTTTTTTCTTTTTCTGCGGCACGCTTATCGTGTAGCTTCTTACCTTTCACGAGTGCAATTTCACACTTTACGTGACTTTGTTTCCAGTAAAGTGCCAAAGCAACACAGGTGTAGCCCTTAGCTTGTGTCGCACCGATTAGACGATCAATCTCTCGCTTGTTGAGCAAGAGTTTTCTATCGCGGCGCGGATCGGCAAGCGTGTGAGTGCAGGTTGAAATAATTGGCGTAAAGTGAGCGCCAACGAGCCAAGCTTCACCATCTTTTAAGACAACATAGGAGTCAACCAGTTGCGCACGACCGGCACGCAAGCTTTTGACTTCCCATCCAGACAGCACTAATCCAGCTTCGAACTTTTGTTCGATGCTATATTCGTGGCGTGCCTTTTTGTTTTGGCAGATGGTTGAACTGGTAGGTTTTGCTTTCTTTTTTGACATGCGCGAATTATATAGACGAGACAGATGGTTTGAAAGCTGTTTTACTTAACAGGTTGAGTAGCCAATTTTCACAGGTGGGTATGCAAACGGAAAGGAAAGCTCAAGAGCTCTGGTCGAACCGAGGCGTTTTTATTCTGGCGCTGATGGGGTCTTCTATTGGTCTTGGAAACATTTGGAAATTCCCTCACCTGATTAGTGAGCAGGGAGGTGGAACGTTTATTCTGCTCTACCTTGTCTGCATGCTGGCGGTGGGTGTTCCCATGATGATGGCAGAGGTTTTGATTGGTCGTCATACTCGAAGTAACCCCGTTCAGGCTATGAGGCTACTGAGTCAGGAAAGCGGCGTTTCCAGTAGTTGGCAGTGGGTCGGATTCTTGTCTGTGTTAACGGGTGCTTTGGTATTCTCTTTTTATGCTGTCGTTGCGGCATGGATTTTTTACTACGTTTATTCGCTTTCAACAGGGTTGTTGATCGATGCAGGATTGAATCAGTCTAATCAGTTTTTTACACAAATGTTGATCAATCCGGACGCACTGATTGTGAGTCATAGTATTTTTATGCTGTTGGTTCTATTGATCTTAGGTGCTGGTGTCAGACGAGGTTTGGATAGGGCAGTACGTTATTTAATGCCTCTCATGTTACTTTTGCTTTTGATATTGTTGGTTTACGCGACGCAGACAGGGTTTTTCTACCAAGCTTATCAGCATCTGTTTACTTTTCGACTGGAAAAAGTGTCGTCCAGCATGCTGATCTCTGCGCTGGGGCATGCTTTTTTCACGCTTTCTATCGGTATGGGTGTGATGATGACTTACGGTTCCTATTTAAGTCGAAAAGAATCTATAGGTCAGACGGTTGCGTGTGTGGGTGTTATGGATACTCTGCTGGCGTTGGTCGTGGGTATGGTGATTTTTCCTATTCTAATGTCGGTTGCTATGGAACCGGCATCGGGTCCCAGTCTTTTATTTATCACTATGCCAGTCGCTTTTGGTCAGTTGCATGCGGGGCAGGTGTTGTCGGTATTGTTTTTTTGCTGGTGGGTGTCGCGGCTGTGACCTCTGCCATTGCATTGATGGAGCCGATGACCGCTTGGGTAGAGCAGCAATTTGGAATTAAACGTTTTAAAGCCGCTTTGATTTCTGTCACAAGTGTTTGGCTACTGAGCTTGGCTGTGCTTTTTTCATTTAGTTATTTGTCAGAATTTACGCTTTGGGAAATGAATCTATTTGAGCAGGTCAGTGCGCTCACTACTTATATCTTAATACCACTGGTGGCTCTCGGGGTGATGCTTTTCGTAGGCTGGGTTTTGGCAAGGCGTATTACGCAGGATCAACTGTCTCTCTCTTTGCTCTATTACTATTCGTGGCGAATCAGTTTGCGTTATCTGGTTCCTTTAGTGATTGGACTCATTTTTGTGTCAAATCTGTATAATGTCAGTTTTTAAATGCAAATGATTAAGCGCTATGACAGAAATACATAAGAGTGCACTGGTACTCCATACCGCTGAGCAGATGTTTGATCTGATCAATGACGTTGGAAATTATCCAAGTTTTGTACCCTGGTGTGCTAGAACAGAGGTCCTGTTTGAGTCAGAAGATGAGATTCAAGCAACACTTTATGTGTCTAAAGCAGGTCTCCAATATCATTTTACCACGCGTAATCGAAAGGTCAGGCCGACCTATATGGACATGATATTGGTTGACGGACCCTTCTCGGATTTTACAGCGGCTTGGCAAATTACGCCTTTGAGTGACGAGGCGTGTAAAGTAGAGTTCACGATGAAGTATAACTTCTCCGGCAAGTTGGCCAACCTAGCCATGAGTAAGCTTTTTGCCGGTGTAGCATCTACCATGGTGGATGTCTTTGTTGAGCGTGCTGATAAGCTCTATGGTTGAGGCTAATTAAATGATTCGAGTCGAAGTGGCTTATGCGTTGCCGGATGAGCAAAAAATTATTGTGATCAAGGTTCATCCAGAAAACGACGGTACGTGAAGCCATCATTCAATCCAAAATACATGAGTATTTTCCACAGATTAATGTGGAGTCTGATCCTGTTGGTATTTTTGGTAAAGCGATTAAAGATCCAGAGACCACCACAGTAAGAGACGGTGATCGAATTGAGATCTATCGCCCATTGCTGGCTGATCCGAAGGAAGTAAGGGCAAGGAAAGCGGCTGAAAAAGCGGCTAAGGAGAAGGCTCAGTCCGCTTCCTAAGCGGTTTAACTGACGGCATAAAGAATATCCTTTATGCCGTCAGCTAATTTACTGCGCGCCGCCCGGTTTAAAGTCGCCACTGATGCGACTGAGTTGGCCGTTTTCAAAGAACAGCGATAAACGTTCCTGCTCACGAGGGCCGCCACCGCGTTGAATACTGTATAAGTAGTCCCAGCGCTCGCCAGAGAAGGTGTCCGTAATTAACGGAGTACCCATGATGAAGCGGACTTGGTTGTAAGTCATACCAGGTCGTAGTTGATCAACCATCTCCTGAGTTACAACATTTCCTTGAGGAATGTCTATTCTGTAAACTCCAGGGAAACAAGCCGATAGTAATAAAGAGGCAGCCAAAACAATTAGAATTTTTCGCATGGGTAAATAACTTCCACTTTGAAGCGTAAACATTGATAATGAAGTCTACCACTGCAGATCCCAAACCGCATAGTAATAAGAGATAGATTATGGCGATAGAAAATCAAGAGCTTCGCAAAGCAGGACTAAAAGTCACCTTGCCAAGGGTGAAAATTTATCAGTTGCTTGAGCGCGCTGGAGAGGGAGAGCATTTTAGTGCTGAAGATATTTACAAGATGTTGATGGAGATGGGTGATGATGTCGGTTTGGCAACCGTATATCGTGTGTTAACTCAGTTTGAGTCAGCTGGTCTTGTGTCCCGTCATCATTTTGAAGGTGGGCATTCGGTTTTTGAATTGGCTCGTGATGATGATCATAACCATATGGTTTGTATCAAAACGGGTCGCGTGTGTGAGTTTACTGATGCACGTTTAAATGAGTTACTTGATGAGATTGCCGAAACGAATGGCTTTGTTATCTCCGATCGTACGCTCTATCTTTACGGTCAGTTTAAGGATGATAAGGAAGACTAAAGCCTCATCATTGCCGCTGTAGTCAGCGGCAATGTTACTCTTGCGTTGTGTTTTTGTGTGAGTTTCTAGTCAGTGCCTTAACATCTCTTTGGCATGAAGAAGGGTTGCGTCTGTTAGTTGGATACCACCCAGCATTCTTGCCACTTCTTGTAATCGAGAGTTTTCATCAAGATGCGAAATTTGGGTGTGGGTTTTATCCTTGACGCTTTTTTTGCTGACAAACAGATGCTGATGCCCTTGTGATGCCACCTGGGGTTGATGGGTAACGCAGAGAATTTGTGTTTTTTCACCGAGTTGTCTCAGTAGTTTTCCTACCACTTCGGCAATGGCGCCGCCAATACCGACATCGACCTCATCAAATACCAGCGTCGGGGTGCTTGAGGTTTGTGCGGTAATCACCTGTATAGCAAGACTGATGCGAGAAAGTTCACCGCCAGACGCCACTTTAGCCAGCGGTCGAGCGGTTTGTCCACGGTTAGCCGCGATTAAAAATTCCACTTCCTCAATGCCGTTACCGTTCCATTTGGATTCGTCTAAAGGCGTTAGCTGTGCTGTAAATTTGGCGTCTAACATGCCCAGACTATGCAGTTGCTCGTCGACGGCATGGGCGAGATCTAGCGCCTTGTCTTTTCGGGCATTGCTGAGTTCTTCAGCTAATTTGATGTACTCCTGACGTGCTTGAGTGACCTCTTGATGAAGTTGATCCAGAGCTTCGTCAGATTGGTGAAGGCTTAGCATCTCTTCTTGTAATTGAGTGTGTAATTCAATCAGTTGCTCAGGCTGAACGCGATGCTTGCGAGCTACGTCGTAAATGATGGTTAGGCGCTCTTCTACTTCATTTAAACGCTCGGGGCTTAATTCAACTCTGTCTAGATAAGCGCGTAATTCGTGTGCAGCCTCATCAATCAAGATTTGTGCGTTAGCCAGCATTTCGCTTACTTGAGAAAGTGCGGGCGCGTGGCGATTGATCTGTTGTAATAGGTGCTGGCTCTGATTTAGTAGGCTTACACAGTTGTGCTCATCATGCTCCGACATGATTTGCATGACCTGATGGCCTGTTTGTAGGAGTTGACCGGCATTTTCTAAAAGCTTTTGCTCTTGCTCTAATGCGTCTAATTCATCGGATTGAAGACCAAGCTGATCGAGTTCATCAAGCTGGTAACTCAAAAGTTGAGTTCGAGCTGTCTTTTCGGCACTGTCCTCAGTCAGTTTTTTGAGTGATGAGTCCAGTTTTTGCCAGCGGTTGTATTGCTGGCGCACTTTGTCAGACAGGCTGCGTTGTTGAGCATAATCATCGAGTAGCACACGATGATAGTCACGATGTAATAACCGTTGGTGTTCGTGTTGTCCATGAATATCGACTAGAAATTGACCGAACTCTTTCAGTTGATTGAGCGGTGCAGGTTGGCCATTGATATAGCTTCGGCTTCTGCCTTCGCGGGTAACGAGGCGTCTTATTTGGCATTCACCCTCTTGATCAAGATCGTTATCGACCAGCCAAGCTCGAGCTTCCGGAATGTTGGTCAGGTCAAAAGTGGCTGCAATTTCGGCACGTTCTTCACCTTCGCGCACCGTATCACTGTCTGCACGATCACCCAGAGTGAGTCCCAGTGCGTCGAGCATAATCGATTTTCCAGCGCCGGTTTCGCCGCTGACAACCGTCATGCCGCCTTTCAGTTCCAGTTCAAGATGGTCAACCAGTGCAAAATTTTTGATCAAGAGATGTGTCAGCATGGGGTTCACATACATGGTTATTTATACAGTAGTATGTATAAAATATTTTCTTTGAGTCTGCAAGTGCTCTAGCAAGATATTTAAAAAAACGCTGAGAAAAACCAAAACAGTGCTTGAATCGTCAGACTTCGTCCCCATAAAACAGGCAATCTCAAGCTATTGCAGATAAAGACAGGAGAAAGCGGATGGCTAACGATCAGCATAAACCCTCGGAAACAGCACCGGAGTCCCCGGAGCCGATGCGTGCGGCTGAAGATGTCACCCCAGAAAGTGAGCAGGCAACTGCGCCCACTGAAGTGGAAGGGGAGCAGCAAGAACAGCAAGACTCAATCGAAGATCAAGTCATCAATGATGATATCAGTGCTCAATTAGCCTTGGCTAAGGACGAGATAGATCGATTGAAGCAGGCGCTTGTGGATACTCAATTGAGAGCGCAGGCGGAAGTTCAAAATATTCGACGCCGTGCTGAACAGGATGTTGAAAAAGCGCATAAATTTGCATTAGACAAGTTTGCTCAGGA
Organism: Nitrincola sp.; assembly: GCA_021208565.1. Taxonomy (GTDB): domain Bacteria; phylum Pseudomonadota; class Gammaproteobacteria; order Pseudomonadales; family Balneatricaceae; genus Nitrincola. The sequence goes on along the minus strand of JAJOJN010000044.1, from coordinate 15,297 downwards.
GTTGCTGCCAGTCATTGATAGTCTAGAGCGTGCTGTTGAAGCCTGCTCTTCTGAGGATGAAGCAGTGCGTGCGCTTCGAGAAGGGGCAGAAATGACCTTGAGTCTATTCCTGAGTAGCGTTGCCAAGTTTAATTTGAATGTGGTTGATCCAGTAGGGCAAACATTTGACCCTGAGCTTCATCAGGCGATGTCTATGATTGAGGCTCCCGATGCGGCTCCCAACTCCGTTGTGGCCGTGATGCAAAAAGGTTACACCCTTAATGGTCGCTTAGTTCGTCCTGCGATGGTGGTTGTGGCAAAGGGTTAATTTAATCCATTACCTTGTGCTTGAAATAGTTTGTGTAAACCCCATATAGGGATCAACAGTAAAAAACAGAATTCAACCGCTCAGACCTTTACGAGCTGGCGGTTAACGATTACGGAGAAAGAAATGGGAAGAATTATCGGTATTGACTTGGGTACAACCAATTCATGTGTTGCCATTTTAGATGGCGATAAAACTCGAGTCATTGAAAACGCTGAAGGCGATCGTACTACGCCATCCATCATTGCCTTTACCAGTGATGGAGAAACCTTGGTCGGTCAATCTGCTAAACGTCAAGCAGTGACTAACCCGGACAACACGCTATTCGCTATCAAGCGTCTGATTGGTCGTCGCTTTGAAGACGATGTTGTGCAAAAAGACATCAAAATGGTGCCTTACAAGATCGTTAAAGCAGATAATGGCGATGCGTGGGTTCAAGTGCGTGACAACAAAATGGCACCCCCACAAGTATCGGCTGAAATCTTGAAAAAGATGAAGAAAACAGCCGAAGACTACTTAGGTGAGCCCGTAACAGCCGCTGTTATCACGGTACCTGCATACTTCAACGATTCTCAGCGTCAAGCCACGAAAGACGCCGGTAAAATTGCGGGTCTAGAAGTTAAACGTATCATCAACGAGCCAACTGCCGCTGCTCTTGCTTATGGTATGGATCAGTCAAAAGGCGACAAGACGATTGCTGTGTTTGACCTAGGTGGTGGTACGTTCGACGTTTCGATCATTGAAATTGCTGACGTTGATGGCGAGCACCAATTTGAGGTATTGCTACTAACGGTGATACCTTCTTAGGTGGTGAAGATTTCGATTTGGCGATCATCAACTACTTGGCGGATCAGTTTAAGAAAGAATCAGGAATCGACCTGCATAACGATCCTTTAGCGCTACAGCGTCTTAAAGAAGCCGCTGAAAAAAGCGAAAGTAGAACTGTCATCTTCACAGCAAACAGACGTGAACCTGCCTTACATCACTGCTGATGCGACAGGTCCAAAGCATTTAAATGTGAAGTTGACGCGTGCGAAGTTAGAGTCTTTGGTTGAAGACTTGGTTGAGCGTTCGCTTGAGCCCTGCAAAATTGCACTGAAAGATGCCGGTCTATCTGCATCTGAAGTCGATGAGGTTATTCTAGTGGGCGGTCAAACCCGTATGCCACTGGTGCAAAAGCGTGTGAGCGAGTTCTTTGGTAAAGAGCCACGTAAAGACGTAAACCCAGATGAAGCGGTTGCGATTGGTGCGGCGATTCAGGGTGCGGTTCTGTCTGGCGATGTGAAAGACGTTCTGTTGCTTGACGTTACACCTTTGACACTGGGTATTGAAACCATGGGTGGCGTTGCAACGCCTCTGATTGAGAAAAATACGACGATTCCAACGAAGAAGTCTCAGGTGTTCTCGACTGCCGATGACAACCAAACTGCCGTGACGATTCATGTTGTTCAGGGTGAGCGTAAGCAAGCGAATCAAAACAAGTCACTTGGACGTTTCGATTTGGCTGATATTCCGCCTGCGCCCCGTGGCGTGCCACAAATCGAAGTAACCTTCGATATTGACGCTAACGGTATTCTGAATGTATCGGCTAAAGACAAAGCCACTGGCAAGCAGCAGTCTATCGTCATTAAAGCCTCTTCAGGTTTAAGTGATGATGAGATCGAGCAAATGGTACGTGACGCTGAAGCGCATGCTGAAGAAGATCGTAAGTTTGAAGCCTTGTCTCAGGCACGTAACCAGGGCGATGCCATGGTTCACACCGCTAAGAAAACATTGAAAGATGCAGCGGATAAAGTCACTGAAGATGAAAAGTCTAAGATCGAAGCGGCAATCAGCGATCTTGAAGACGCGCTGAAAGGTGATGACAAAAGACGCCATTGAAAGCAAGACTGAAGCTCTGACTGAAGCGGTTTCTGCTGTTGCCCAGAAGATGTATGCCGATGCGGCAGCCGCTGAAGGTGCGCAGGGAGAACAAGCGAATGAAAAGCCCGCTGATGATGTGGTTGATGCCGAGTTTGAAGAAGTGAAGGATGACAAGAAGTAATCCTTGCGACTTGGCTTAACCCATTGAAATGATGGCGACGCGGGCTCCTGCCCGCGTCGTCGTGTCCGGCTCCCGTTGGAGTCATCGTTAAACCGGATCAGATTCGGACTATGTCAAAAAAAAGACTATTACGAACTACTGGGTGTCCCACGCGATGCCTCAGACCGCGATATTAAGAAAGCTATCGTCGCCTAGCGATGAAGTACCATCCTGACCGTAATCCGGATGACAAACAGGCTGAAGAAAAATTTAAAGAGCTCAGCGAAGCTTATGAAGTCTTATCTGACTCTCAGAAAAAGGCTGCTTATGATCAATTTGGTCATGCTGGCGTTGATGGTCAGGGTATGGGAGGTGGCGGCTTCCACGGCGGCTTTGAGGGTAACTTCTCCGACATCTTTGGTGATGTGTTTGGTGATATCTTCGGCGGTGGTGGCGGCAAGCGTCGCAGTAGCGTTCAACGCGGCGCTGATCTTCGCTATAACCTTGATTTAACGTTAGAAGAAGCTGTGCGTGGCTGTGAAAAAAGCTTGCGCGTGCCTACACTGGTCAGTTGCGAAGTGTGTGACGGCAGTGGCGCAAAACCGGGTACCAGTGCGAAAACCTGTGGTACTTGCGGTGGTATGGGTCAAGTGCGCATGCAGCAAGGCTTTTTCTCTGTTCAGCAAACCTGCCCAACCTGTCATGGCTCAGGCAAAGTAATTGCTGATCCATGTAACGCTTGTCATGGTCAAGGTCGTGTTGAAAAAGTGAAAACCCTTCAGGTTAAAATACCTGCAGGTGTGGACACGGGCGATCGTATCCGTTTGTCGGGTGAAGGTGAGGCAGGTACGCATGGAGGGCCTTCAGGTGATCTCTACGTTCAGGTGAACGTTCGTGAGCATCCCATTTTCCAAAGAGATGGAAAGCATCTTTACTGTGAAGTGCCGATCAGCTTTGTTGATGCCGCTTTAGGTGGTGAACTGGATGTGCCGACTTTAGATGGTCGCGTGAAGCTGAAAGTCCCTGCCGAAACCCAAACCGGTAAACTCTTCAGACTGCGTGGCAAGGGTATTGCCCCTGTTCGAGGTGGAAGCGTAGGTGATTTGATGGTGAAAGTCATCGTTGAAACACCCGTTAGCCTAAACAGCCGACAAAAAGAGTTGCTACGCGAGTTTCAAGAAGCCACAGAAGAGGGTAAGCATAAGCACAGCCCTAAACGACATGGTTTCTTTGATTCCGTTAAGAAATTTTTTGAAGATATGACCTGATCTTATCAGGTCATTAAGCAGGTGTCAGATGCTGAGAGTTGCAGTAACAGGTGCGGCAGGCCGCATGGGAAAAACCCTGATTGAAGCCATCAATCAAGCTGAAGGTGCCATATTGTCGGCTGCGATTGTTGAGCCTACCAGCAGCCTAATTGGTGCGGATGCTGGTGAGTTAGCGGGACAAGGTAAGCTAGGTGTTCAATTGAGTGGATCGCTTGAGTCTGTAGTAGATGATTTTGATCTCTTAATTGATTTCACTGCCCCTGAAGTAACCATGCAAAACCTTGCCTTTTGTGAAACCAACGCAAAAAAAATTGTTGTGGGTACCACAGGCCTCAATGCTGAACAGAAACAACGTTTGCAGGACGCTTCAACAAACACGGCCGTAGTTTTTGCGCCCAATATGAGTGTGGGTGTCAATCTTTGCTTTAAATTGCTCGAAATCGCCGCGAAAGCCTTAGGCGATGATGGCGGCTATGATATTGAAGTGATAGAAGCACATCACCGTCATAAAGTGGATGCGCCCTCTGGAACGGCTTTGCGCATGGGAGAAGTTGTTGCTGATGCGTTAGGTCGAGATCTGAGTCAATGCGCCGTATATGGTCGAGAAGGTCAAACGGGTCCACGTAGTGCTAAAGAGATCGGTTTCGAGACGATTCGTGCGGGCGATGTGGTGGGTGATCACACGGTTCTGTTTGCTACTGAAGGTGAACGTATCGAGATTACACACAAAGCCTCTAGTCGTATGACCTTTGCTAAGGGTGCCGTTCGTGCAGCCTTGTGGTTGGCTGATAAGCCAAAGGGTTTGTTTGATATGCAGGACGTGTTAAGCCTTAAATGATTCTGTTCAACATCCTACTTTAAAGAGGTGAGATCCAACTCACCTCTTTTGTCTATCCTTGTGACCTTTCTCCAGTGTTTCCAATTCGATTCAGTTAAACAATCCTTTTGCTGAGGTTAGCAACCAGTAGTAGGCGTAGATTCTGGGTACGCGAAACAAAATAGATGCTAGCAGTACAGTGGTCCAGCGGATGTTGAGTACGCCTGCCGTCCAGCAAGTCACTGAGTAGGGTAAGGGTGTTACTGACCCTATCGCGACCGCCCAAAAACCATACTTTTGAATAAAGTCATGGTGTTCCTGCTCAAACTGACCAAAGAGTCGTTTAGACCATTGAAAATGGCCAAGCCAGCGACCGATTGAGTAACCGGTCATTCCTGCGATGACAGACACGCAGCCTAGAACACCCACATAGATCGGCCAGTTCTCAGCTAAGTGTGTTTTGGAAATGATCACCAGTAAAATGTCTGGGGGAAAAGGCGTAACCAGAGTGTCGGTGACCAGTAAAATGCCAGCCAACCCCCAGAAGCCAATACGATCGACAACCCAGGCCGTACCTAGCGCCATCTCTTCTTCAAAAAGAATACCCAAAGCGACCATGAGAACGATAAAAACAATTAAGCCGATAAGCGCTTTGATGAGATTTTTTTGAATCATATGTTACAGATGCTCTGGGCAGGATAAAGATAAATCATTGTAAAGTGTTTTAGCAGGTGCGAAAAGATTTTCGCTTTCAAAATACACAATAAGTGCATGTCTATTCAGGGCAACAGGCTTGTAAAACCTTTATGAGCATGGCTTAATCAGAATAAGCGATTTAAACAGGAAGTGAGCCGTGTCACAGTTGCTATTGTCCTATTCCAAAATTTTGGAAATTGTCGGTGATCTGGTAAAAGTTTATGTGCCTGAACCTGACGAAAACACCACGGGAAGTATCGGTTTTGGCGATCTAGCGTTAATCGAAAATCCACAAGATCCTTCACAGCTGCCGGCGCTCGCTCAGGTCATTGAGATGGATGGTGATAAAGTATCGCTGCAAGTCTTCTCAGGGACCAAAGGACTCTCAACCCGCGCCAATATTCGTTTTTTGGGTCATTCGATGCAAGTGGCCTTTTCAACCAATATACTCGGTCGTGCTTTTTCAGGTGTAGGGGTGCCGATTGATGGTGGACCTGACCTTAATGAAGAGCCTCACATTGAGATAGATGGCCCTACCGTCAACCCGGCGCGCCGTGTGCTCGCTTCTCGAATGATCCGCACCGATGTGCCGATGATCGACATTTTTAACTCCTTGGTTGAAAGCCAAAAAATCCCTATTTTCTCCGTTGCGGGTGAGCCCTACAACCAACTTTTAGCACAAATAGGTGCGCACGCTGATGCCGATATTATCGTGTTCGGTGGTATAGGTTTGATCTTCGATGATTACCACTTCTTCAAAAAAGCTTTTGAGGATGCGGGTGTTTCTGCCAAAACAGTGATGTATGTCCATCTTGGTTCTGATCCCACCGTTGAGGCGTTATTAGTGCCTGATATGGCGTTGGCAGTTGCCGAGCGTTTTGCGGTTGATGAAGGCAAACGTGTACTCGTGTTGCTGACGGATATGACCGCTTATGCTGATGCCTTGAAAGAGGTGGGCGTAGCGATGGAACATGTGCCTTCCAACCGCGGTTATATTGGTGATCTTTATTCTCAGTTGGCCAGGCGTTATGAAAAGGCCTGTGATTATAAGGGTGCTGGATCTGTAACCATTCTATCCGTTACCACCATGCCGGGTGATGATGTTACCCATCCGGTACCGGATAACACAGGTTATATCACTGAAGGACAGTTTTATCTGCATGATGGGGTTATCGACCCTTTTGGTTCTCTTTCACGTTTGAAGCAGCATGTGATTGGTAAAGTGACCCGAGAAGATCATGGTCAAATCATGAACACTATGGTGCGCTTTTATGCGGCTGCTCAAGATGCGCAACAGAAGCAAGCGATGTCGTTTGAGTTAACTGAGTATGATCACCGATTATTGCGTTTTGGCGAACTTTTCAAAAAGCGCTTTATGGATATTCGCGTTACTTTACCCTTGGAAAAAGCGCTTGATCTGTGTTGGAAAACACTCGCTGAATGCTTTGAAGCTGAAGAATTGTTGATGAAACAGGACCTGGTTGATAAATACTTTCCAGTGAATGCTAAACGGAGTTAAGCATGGCTCGATTAGCGCTTAATAAAAGCACGCTCAACAAAGAAGGTCGCAAGGTTAAGGCCTATCAAAAGTTTGTGCCAGCGCTTGATCTGAAACGCAAACAGTTACTGGCAGCTCGTTCTGCAACAGAGCTATTATTAAAGCAACAGCAAAAACAGCTGCTTGAAATAGAGCAACAGGTAAAATCACAGTTGACCATGCTGCCTAATTTTCAAGGTAGGGTGGATCAGCTCATTAAAATTCAATCCATTGAGATTGAGCAAGTTAATCTTGTTGGTATACGTCTACCTGAGCTTAAATCACTGGATATTGTCCAAGAACCCTATTCTTGTCTGGCAAGTGAACACTGGCTAGATCATTTGACAGCATTGCTTAAGCAGCAGGTTACTCTTGAAATTGAACAGCAGCTCATCAACAAGCGTTTAGAGTGTCTTAACCATGGTTTACAGAAAACCACTCAGCGCCTTAATTTGTTTGATAAGGTGTTGATACCACAAGCACGTCAGAATATTCGTAAAATACAAATCTCTTTAGCTGATGCGGAGAGAGCCGGTGTGGTTCGTGCCAAAATTGCTAAGCGCAAGCGGATGGATCTGCCGCTATGAGTATCTTATCGCTTAAAAAAATCTCATTGGTCGGATTAACGGAGCATAAGCTCCAACTTCTAGACGCGTTGCAACAGCTTGGAGTGATGCACGTCATTCCGCTGAAAGAAACAGAGCAGCGAGAAGTGTCTGAAGAGGTGGTGAACCCCGAAAGACTCAAAAGAGCTTTACAATATCTGTTGAGTAGTCGTGAAAAGCGTCGGCAAGTGGTTCGCTTCAAACAGTTTAATCTGGGCGAGATGCTGGATCGTATTGATCATAATCGCAGTCAGCGCCTTGATTTGATGTCTCGTCGAGACTTTCTAGAAAAACGTATTAAAGACCTTACCCCTTGGGGGGATTTTGTTTTTCCAGATCTTGCAGATCTGGCCGGTCACAAGTTGTGGTTCTACTTGGTGCCTAACTACAAGATGCCTGCGGTTGAGCGTTCAGGATTAACCTGGACCTGTGTCTATCGAGATAATCGTAACGCTTATGTGGTTGTGCTATCTGAGCATGAACCTGATGCTAACCGTATGCCTGTGGCGAGAACCCTGACGGGTACGGTGCCCTTGAGTCAATTAGAGCAGAATTTAGAAGATCTTGAAATTGAGCTTGAAGCGGTAGAGGCAGAGCGTGAGGCTTTAACACGTTGGATTTATCAGTGCAGCGTTGTATTGCAGATACTGAAGATCGAGCATCGCTCGTGGAAGTGTCAGATCAAACGCTGGATTATGACGAGATTTTTGCTGTTCAAGGCTGGGTGGCGCAGAAGCATGTGGCGGATGTATCTGAGTTTGCGCAAACGCATGGTTTGGCATGTTTGGTGGAAGAACCTGAGCACGAAGAGTTACCGCCCACACTCTTAGATAATCCCGAAAAATTACAAGGTGGTCAGGAGTTAGTTAGCTTTTTCCAAATGCCGGGTTACCGAAGCTGGGACCCTTCAAGAGTGGTCTTTTTCTCCTTTGCTGCCTTTTTTGCCATCATTATGTCCGATGCGGGCTATGCACTCATGATGGGATTGGTTTTACTTTATTACTGGAAAGACATGGCAGCTAGCGAAACATCAAGGCGTTTGCGCTCTCTAGCCGTGACCTTAACCGGTGCCAGTTTGGTTTGGGGTGTATTAGTCGGCAGTTATTTTGGTGCATCAGCCCCTATTGCCGCGCTTGCCAATCTTAAAATTCTAGACTTGCAGGATTTTGACGCCATGATGCGCTTCTCCATCAGTTTTGGGGCGCTGCATCTGGTTTTAGCTAACCTGATGATGGCTTGGGTAAGAAGACGGTATTTAGAAGCTTGGGCGTCAGTGGGTTGGGCGATAGCTGTTTTGTCAGCCTTATTGGGTTGGTTGCAAGGTTTCCACCTGTTGCACTGGTTGATCTTCAGCGCTTCGTTAATCACGGTTTTAGCCATGACTAATCAAAAGCAACAGTGGCAATTGCGTAACCTGATTGGCGGTGCGTTAGCGCTCACCAATCATCACTAAACTTTTTGGTGATGTTTTGAGCTACCTTCGCTTGTTCGCGCTGGGGCTGGCAAGTGCTTCTTTGGCGATCACCTTTAATCAGTTATCTGTTGATGTTGCCAGTGCGCTTCCGGGTATTGGTGTTTTCTTACAGTTGCTCATTTTACTGGCAGGGCACTTGCTCAACTTTGTATTGACGGTCGTCAGTGGCGTCATTCATGGATTGCGTCTTAATTTAATTGAATTCTACAACTGGAGTTTGGCGGATGAAGGTTATGCCTTTAAGCCTTTCTCAAAACAGGAGGTTACACCTTGGACAACCTAATTATGGCGTTAGGCTGGGCTGGACTTTATGGTCCCATGGCGCTGGGTGCTATTGGCAGTATGATTGGCTGTTCTCTGGCTGGTCAGGCGGCAGCAGGAGCCTTGTTGGAAACTGAAACAGGACATGGTCGCTATATCGGTATTTCGGCGATGCCCTCTTCTCAGTCTATCTATGGCATTGTGGTGATGTTCGCGCTTAATCGTGACGTTACACCGGAAAATGCAGCTGGATTGGCTGGCATTGGTCTACTTTGCGGTTTGGCATTGATGTTTAGTGCGATCTATCAAGGTCGTAGTTGTGCGTCAGCGATAAATGTGTCGAAAATTCGTCCCGAGATATTCGGTATGTCTCTGGCACCGGCTGCAATTGTCGAGGGCTTTGCGGTATTTGCGTTTATCTTTGCCTTGGTGATTAGTGCTGGTGTTCCAGCGTAGGAGTGGTTGATGAATCAGCATGAAAAACATCACCCTTCCTCTGGTGTCGAGGCTTTAATTGAGCAGCTTAGGGATCAAGGTGTACAACGTGGGCGCGAAGAAGCTGAACTGTTGCTAAAAGATGCACGCCAAAAAGCCACTCAAATGCTAGATGAAGCGCGTCATGAAGCAGAGCTGATCAGGATGACGGCGAAAAAAGAGGCGGATCAAACTCGAAAAGCCGGTGAAGACGCCCTAAAAATGGCAGCGAGAGATCTACTGCTATCTCTAAAAGAAACCATGGCACTAAGTTTTGCAGATCAGGTAGAGCGTCTGGTTGAGCAGCAAATGGATAATCAAGAATTTATGCGACGCTTAATTCTTGAACTGGCCGGTAAGGTTCGAGATCAATCGCAATTAGCTAACCATCAATTGGAAATATTGCTACCCGATGAATTCATTGGCTTGGATGAGTTGCGCCGAAATGCTCATGAATATCGTCAAGGGCAGTTAAGCCAATTCGTGCAATCACTCTCAGGTGATCTGCTTCGTGACGGTGTTAGTTTGGATACCCATAATGGTCGTGGTCTGCGAATTCGTTTAGTCGGTAAAGAGATCGAAATTGATCTGACCGAAGCTTCAATTGCCGAAGTGTTATTAAAGCATCTACAGCCTCGTTTCCGAGCTTTATTAGAAGGGGTGATTCGCTAGTGGCGGATTATTATACCTTGGTCACCAGTCTGCCTTGGTTGCCTGAGCAGATGGAAAAATGTACTCAACTGCCGTTGTCGAGAATTGCATTAAATCGACGCCTTACCCTGTTGAGTGCAATAGATCAACGGCAATTGGAAGTCGCCGAAAACCTTTATCATCCTGCGTTAAATGATATTCAGCCCGATAGGGAGCGTGTGCAGTTGTGGAGTAAGCAGCTTCAAGAGTTAAGCTCCTTGACACTTCAAGAGATCATCATTCAGCGACTCGAAGTGCAAACGGTGATTGCGGCGCTTAGATATCGTCAACGTTCGAACACCTCGGCTGAACACTTTGTGGGGTTTGGGCGATGGACTGAGTGGATTCGTCATCACTGGAAAGAACCCTGTTTTGCATTGGAAAAACAGATCGCCCCTTTGGAACACTGGTGTGAGCTATTCAATCACCAATTAACCGGTGAGTTGCAACACCAGCTTGATCGGTATGCTTGGCAATCATTGCTTGCCACCGAAAGAAATCATCACTTCACGATCGAAACCGTGATCTCTTTTGTGTTGCGTTGGGGTATCGCCGAGCGTCGTCTAAAAAGTGACAGCGACACCGCATTAACTGATTTTCAACATCTGAGTGATACCCTGATTAACAGCAGCGGCATTCAGCAGCAATTGAATCGATTGTTTGAGGACATGAATAGATGAATGGAACGCCAATTACAGCCCGAGTGACTGGGGTAAAAGACGATATTGTGACCATTCGTTTGATGAAAGATGAGCAGGGTGATTTTTATCCGCTAATCAAAAATGAGGTGGTTTATATCTGCCCGGAACGCCGTCCTGCTGATCGACGCCAAGAGCGTCTTCAGGCAGAGGTACTGCGTGTTCGTCATGGTGAAGCAGATGTTCAGGTGTTTGAAAACACACGTGGTGTTGCGATAGGTGATCGTGTTGAGCAAAGTGAGCGCTTGCTATCGGTCGCCTTAGGGCCTGGATTGTTGGGGCAGATCTATGATGGTTTACAAAACCCACTCGAATTGATTGCTGCCCAGCAAGGTTTCTTTTTACCCCGAGGTTTAGATGTCGATGGCATCGATAATCAGCATTTATGGGCGTTTCAACCCACGGTAAAAATAGGTGCTAAGGTACATGCTGGTGATCCGCTGGGTAAAGTCCAAGAGCGTCGCTTTTCGCACAAAATTATGGTGCCGTTTAACCTTCGCGGTCAGCTTGAGGTGACCTGGGTTCAAGAGGGTAGTTTTACGGTTACGACACCGGTGGTGCGCTTGAAAGATGCGCAGGGTGAAGAGCATGAAATTACCATGCGTCAGTTCTGGCCGGTACGTATCCCTGTCAATCGTGACTTGTTGCGCTCGGGAGTCAGTGAGCGGCTTTATCCTGAACAGCCGATGCTCACCACCATTCGTCTGATTGATACTTTCTTTCCTGTTGCTAAGGGGGGTACAGCTTGTATCCCTGGGCCTTTTGGTGCGGGTAAAACGGTTCTTCAAAGTCTCATCTCGCGTTATTCTGATGTGGATATCGTGGTTATTGTTGCCTGCGGCGAGCGAGCGGGTGAAGTGGTTGAAACCATTACGGAGTTCCCGAAAACACCTGACCCCAAAGGTGGGACTTTAATGGACAGGACGGTAATCATCTGTAATACCTCATCCATGCCTGTAGCTGCACGAGAGGCTTCTATCTATACCGGAATTACCATTAGTGAATATTATCGTCAGATGGGCTACAACGTGCTTCTGATTGCTGATTCAACATCACGTTGGGCACAGGCGATGCGTGAAACTTCAGGTCGTTTGGAAGAAATTCCGGGTGAAGAAGCCTTCCCGGCTTACTTGGATTCAGCGGTAAGGGCCTTGTATGAACGTGCAGGTTTGGTCAAAACGAATGATGGCTCGATTGGTAGTTTGACGCTGATAGGCACCGTGTCGCCTGCTGGGGGGAATTTTGAAGAACCTGTCACACAATCCACTTTGCGGACGGTGAAAACCTTCTTAGGATTAAGTGCCGATCGTGCCTACAAGCGGGCTTATCCTGCTGTTGATCCACTGATTTCATGGTCACGTTATTTAAGCCAGTTAGAAAATTGGTTTAATACCCATTTGGATGCAGAGTGGGTGCCTCAGGTTAGAGAGATGCTGGCGCTGTTGCGACAGGGTGAAGAGGTACAACAAATGATGCAGGTGACGGGCGAGGAGGGTGTAACACTGAATGACTATATTCTGTGGCAAAAATCCCAATGCCTTGATCAAGTGTATCTGCAGCAGGATGCCTTCGATCCAGTCGATATTTCAACACCCATTTCAAGGCAGCGAGATCTATTTAGATTGTTGGTAAAAAGCTTGAGTCAGCTACCTGCACTCTCTACTAAGGAAGCGGTGCGTAAGCATTTCGTTCATCTCACCGGTTTGCTTAGAAACTTAAACTACACTCGGCAGGATAGTCCTGAGTATCAGCGGCTATGGCAGGAAATTGAGTCCCTATCTGGCACTGATCATTGATGAGTGCCCATTTCGCAGCAGAGCTCTCCTTCAGGGCCTCTGCTGAGCTGAATATGGCGTAGTGGAAAGTAACCTTCTTTACGGTCACTAAAGTAGAATTTTAGGGCGTTATGAATCGTTGGGAAGGCAAGTGCATCCCAAGGTATCTCGCTTTCTGCAAACAAGCGCACCTCAAGCGACTCCTCACTGATGGAAAAACTAGGTTCAGGAAGTTCTGCTAGGTAGATCATTTGCACTTGATCAACATGCAGAATGGAGGTGACGGTATAGAGGCTCCGAATGATAACGCTGGCATTCGCCTCTTCAAGTGTCTCTCGCTTAGCCGCCTGCTCGGTTGATTCACCATTCTCCATAAAACCGGCAGGGAGTGTCCATAAGCCATAACGCGGCTCAATCGCACGTTTACACAGTAACACTCGATCTTGGTAGACAGGCAAACAGCCCGCAATGATACAAGGGTTTTCATAGTGGACGGTATGGCAGTGATTACAGACGTAACGATGACGGTTATCGCCCGCTGGAATTTTTTGCTCTACCTGTGATCCGCATTTTGAACAGTATTTCATCGAACTTTCCTTCTAGCCTCTACTCATTGTAGTCAGAGGCGATACAACTAGTCGACCCGTTTGTTTAGGGTTATGATTAATTTGACAGGGGGCGCTTATGCTTAAACAGGCTATTCATCGAATTCAACACCATCATCCATGGCGATTGCGCAAAAATGGACCTGAAGCGGCTGTGTTGATACCTATCACAGCATCTGAGCTAGACCCTGAGATTATCCTGACTGTTCGCTCCTCAATGCTTAAGTCTCACCGTGGTGAGGTCTGTTTTCCGGGCGGTAAAAGAGACCCCGAAGATATTGAGTTAGCACATACTGCATTGAGAGAAACCGAAGAGGAGCTCGGCATTCCTCCGAATAAAGTAGAGCTTTGCGGCGCCTTAGGACAAGTTGTTTCAAAGCACCATTGCATGTTACCCCTTGGGTAGGTCTCGTTCCCGTCAACTTGCCTTTGCGTCCAAGTCCAAATGAAATCGCACGTGTCTTCAAAGTGCCTATACGTTTCTTCGTCGATCAAGGACCACCGAAAGTACAGCAACTTAATGTACAAGGACAAGTATGGGAATTGCCCTATTGGGATTATGAAAACGAGCGTATCTGGGGTTTAACCGCTTACATTATCTGTGAACTACTCACCGTGGGTTTTGCTATGAAGATGCCGATGCCTACTCGTCCAGAGCGCGGTACCAGCACGTCATAGTCAGTGATGTCGATCTTTTTTTGATCGCTATCAAGCGCACTGTTTTAATAAACTTATCTTGTATTTGCAGTGTTTCGAGTCGATATTCGCCGATTACCAGACAGACATTGGCATCCGGAAGTGATTCAAGAGTTTCAGTAATGAGGCCATTCAATGTTTTCGGGCCGTCTGTTGGCAGCTCCCAATGCAGGGCTCGATTGATGTCTCGGACATAAGCGCCACCATCGATAAAATAACTGCCATCATCTTGCGGATGAATATCTTCGACTAAATCATTCTTTTCTTCAGAAAGTTCACCTACGATTTCTTCAAGAATATCTTCCAGTGTCACAATACCTTCGACATCACCATACTCATCAACAACAATCCCTATGCGGCGACTTTGCTTTTGAAAGTTGAGTAATTGCGTTTTGTAAGGGGGTGCTTTCTGGAACGAAGTAGGGTTCCCTAGAGACTTTTAAAATACTGTCTTTGGTCACTTCCCCACGTTGAATCAACTGGGCCAAGTTGCGCATGTGAAGAAGTCCAACGACCTGATTGATATCACCATGGAAAATAGGCAGGCGTGTGTGTTGTGTGGTCGAAAGTTGTTCTAGGATCTGTTCGATAGACTGGTCAAGATCGATCCCTTCTACCTCATTTCTGGGAATCATGATGTCATTGACGGTGACCGCTTCAAGTTCTAGGACGCCAAGCAACATCGACTGATTGCGCTTAGGCAGCAACGCTCCTGCTTCATGAACCAAAGTACGCAGTTCTTCGGTGCTGAGATGGTCATTACCATGATGGTCCGTTTTAACACCAAAGAGTTTGAGCAGATTGTTGGTGATAATGTTGATGAACCAGACCAGTGGGTAAAAAATCTTTAATAGCGGTTTTAAGACAAAACTGGCTGGAAAAGCAATCCGTTCTGGATGCAGTGCAGCAAGTGTTTTTGGGGTGACCTCGGCAAAAATCAAAATGACCAGTGTGAGTAAACCTGTTGCTATGGCAATCCCGGCATCGCCCCAGAGTTTGACTGCAATAATTGTGGCAATCGCTGAAGCCAGAATGTTAACGAAGTTGTTGCCTATCAGAATCACGCCGATTAAACGATCGGGGCGTTCAAGTAGACTGCTGGCATTGATGGCGCCACGATGCTTTTTTTGACGAGATGCCTTAACCTATAACGGTTAAGCGCCATCATGGAGGTTCAGAGCTGGAGAAGAAAGCTGACAGGATGATAAGAAAAACAAGCAGGATCAGCAATGAGCTTATCGACGCGTCTTCCAAAATATTGAACCTATATTAAAAAGTTGAAAGCCATTTTCAGAATAGAGTGGGGTTCTGTCAATAGCAACTTAGCAAAACTCCGCGTAAACCCTCGCCCAATTCGGGCGGGGATACAAGCGG
>JAJOJN010000026.1 GCA_021208565.1 Nitrincola sp. | reverse complement strand
TGTAGTGGTGTAAGTAAAGGAACCGGGTACATCTTTGTCGTAGGTAGGAATCAGTAATGACGAATCAGCACGCGCATCGATATTAAACGATAAACGAATATTATCAGTCGCTTTGGGTGGACTCTCCTTTTCACTGACAGCCAAAGGCCCGACAGGTAGCTGATTCCCCTGCTCATCCAGTCCATAACCTTGTAAAAACTTACCACTCTGTGAAACGATAAATCCATCTTTGTTAAGCTCAAATGCACCGGCACGGGTATAAGTCACACTGCCACGTCCGTCATCTAACTGGAAGAAACCAGAGCCATTAATGGCTAAATCCAAGTTATTATTGGTGAACTCGATGGTTCCGGCACTAAAATCCTGAGAGATTCCGGATACAGTAACACCTGTACCTGGTGTATTGCTGGAGCCAGCGCCAACCACTGCTGTAGAATAGAGATCCGCAAACTGAGTTCTGGACGACTTAAAGCCAGTCGTACTCACGTTGGCTATATTATTACCGGTCACATCCAACATAGTGGAAGCGGCTTTTAGACCTGTAATTGCTGTATTAAATGACATGATTTTACCCTCACTTAGCCTAGCTGCTTCACATCTGAGAAATCGATGCTGCCGATTGCTGTATTCACTTTCATACCGATGCCGTTTTGACCCAGTGACACGCTGTTCACGGTAAAGGGCATCCAAGTATCCACTTGTCTGTATCGCTCACCATCAAAAGCTTCAGCAACTATCTGGTAATTTCCGGCCGGGACTTCCTCTGAAGCATTCCAAACAAAACTGCGCTCACCGGCTTGAGTTTGACCCAAATTCACTCGATCAACTAAGGCACCACCACGATCATAGATCGAAATTCTTAGATCAGTGGTGCTGCTTGGAAGACTGACCGTACCGGGTAATGCACCACCTTGCTGACTCAAATTCGCAATATCCGAATTAATAAAAACGCGTTGACCAACCATAGATGAAGCTTGCAATGCACTCTGACTGCTGAGCAAACTGTTGCTCATGGTTTGAAAGGTCTTTGACATCTCTGTCATGGTTTCAACCATGGTCATACTCGAAATCTGCTGCATAAACTGACCGGTATCCGCTGGACTGGTTGGGTCCTGATTTTGCAACTGAGCGATCATCAGCTTCATAAACATTTGATCATTCGATTTATCTACTTTGGCGATTGCTTGTTTGGCGATTCGCCTGATTGATCTGATCAAAGATGTTGTTGTTCGGGTTGTTGTTAATCGTGCTCATGACGACTTCCTCTTAATCGGCTTACTGACCTAGTCTTAAGGTCTGTTGAAGCATCTGCTTCGCTGTATTCATCACATCCGCATTAATTTGAAATGAACGCGATGCTGAAATCATATCCGCCATCTCTTCCACTATGTTGACATTAGGGTAATAAACATAACCCCTTTCATCAGCGAGAGGATGATCAGGCTCATAGGTCATTCTCGGATCAGCTTTACTCTCGACAATCTCTAAAACCTGAACCCCTTGCCCAGGAACCAAGCCCTGCTGAGTCATCGGCATTTGCTCCGGAGTCGGCGCTTTCAAGGCGAAAACGGGGTGACGTGCTCTATAGGTCTCGCCCTCACTAGAACTGACACTTTGGGCATTCGCCATATTACTAGCGGTCGTGTTCAAGCGGACAGTTTGGGCTGTCATGGCTGAACCAGAGATGCTAAAAACGTTCGATAAAGACATCGTTATTCACCCTTAATCGCTTTGGTGAGACCTGAGAATTTGCTATTCAAAAACTCAAAACTCGCCTGAAAACGTAATGCGTTGTCGGTATAACGCGCCATCTCTTCTTGTACCTCTACCGTATTACCGTCTACAGAGGGTTGATGTGGGATGCGATACATAAGATCAGCGGCAAAATCTGGATCAGCGATTTGGCTTTTTATGTGCGGCCTGCGTCGTCTTTAACTTCAGCGGTTGCTGCCCACCATTCTGGACACCCTCTAACACTGATGCAAAGTCGATATCCCTTGCTTTAAAGTTCGGCGTATCCGCATTAGCGATATTATTCGCTAGAATTTCAGCTCGACGAGCACGAAGCACTAATGCGTCTGCATGAGGTGCAAGTGCTGAATCAAAACTAAATGCCATGGTCGTTCTTCCAAATGCTGAGTGACTTTGCTTTAGATTAAGCAACTACTATGCCAGAAACAGAAAAGCCCGCATTCGCGGGCTTTCAGTCTATAGGCAATGGGGGTTTTTCAATAAAGCGGCAAACCTGTGCCTCTCTTCATTGCCACCCAAGCGGCAAACTAAATCGCTTGGTAAATAATACCTGGACGACAATGAATCATCTTGTACAAGTCAGGAAGACCTGACAGAGACTCAGAAGCACCCAATATCAAATAACCACCGGGCTTTAGCTGTTTGTGTATTTTTTTTCAAGATCTCAGTTTTCACATCTGATGAGAAGTAGATCAAAACATTACGGCAAAAGACTAAATCAAAACTGACCTAGACTCGAATAAGGGCCCAACAGGTTTAAACTCTGAAACTTCACTCGATTTCTAACTTCAGGTTTGATTTGCCAAGACCCTTCAGAGGTTTTAGTGAAAAAGCGCGTCAATCTATCCTGAGATAAACCTCGACCTAGCGCCAGCATTTCATATTCACCTTTACGAGCCTGATCCAGCACCGTCGAGGAGATGTCGGTCGCTACAATCTCTTGGCCTGATGAAAAAAGCACCCGGCTTAGATTGGCGAAACTCTTCAATAATCATCGAGATGGAATAGGGTTCTTGACCTGTGGAACAGGCCGCAGACCAGATGCGTAATTTTTGAAAACTATTCCCTTCACTGATTTCCGGCAAAAGCTGGTTTTTCAAAATCTCATAGGGATGAATATCTCTAAACCAGAGGGTTTCATTGGTCGTCATCGCATCAATCACTTGCTCTTTGATGGATGAATTGCCCGGTTGATTTAAGCGACGAATCAGGTCTGAAAGATTGGTATAACCTTCCTTCTGCATGATGCGACTTAAACGGCTCTGGACAAGATATTGCTTATGCTCAGCCAATAAGATACCGCAGCTTTTTTCTAAAAACTGGCTAAAACCTTTAAACTCTTCCGAGCTGATTGTGAATCCACTTTTCACTCAATACCACCTATCGGCATCAGTGTTGTTTAACAGAATTAATACGCTTCACCACAACCGATGCAAGATCATCTGGGTTGAACTTAGCCAAGAAACCATCTGCACCCACTTTCTTCACCATAGAGACGTTAAAGCCTCCACTGAGGGATGTGTGTAAAATAACGTGCAGTTTATCCATTCGCGTGTCACTTCGAATCATCGAAGTCAGTGTATAACCATCCATCTCCGGCATTTCAATATCGGAAATAAGGAGTAGGAAGTGTGTCGCAACGTCTACATCTCTTTCAGCTAAATCTTTAAGAATATTCCACGCCTCACGACCATTATTAGCGGAAATAACTTTGAGCCCCATGCCTTGCAAACTGCGAATCATCTGCGTGCGCGCAACTTGTGAGTCATCACAAATCAACACACGAAACTGCTCTGCAGCTGTTTTGACTTCTTTGGTCGCGATGTCGGCACTGACATCGGTAGATGAAGGATAGATATCGGCCAAGATCTGCTCAACATCGATAATTTCGATCAGCTTACCTTCAAATTCGAACACAGCCGTCAGGTAGTTGTCAGAGCCGATCTCTGCTGGCGGCGCCATGATCTGATCCCAATTGGTATTCAGAATGCGATCAACCTTTCTCACTAAAAAGGCAAGGGTACGTTTGTTGTACTCGGCGACTATCAGAAAGCAGCTTCTTTCCTCTTCCTCTGGTATAGCAGTGCGACCTATGGCCTCTGAAAGGTCAAGCACTGGAATCGTTTCACCTCGAATGTGCGCCATTCCCTTGATCACACTGGTTTTTCTTGGCACTTCGGTAAGTTCTGGACACTGCAGAACTTCTCTCACTTTAAACACGTTAATGCCATATCGCTGGTCTGTTTCCAGACCAAAGAGCAGTAGCTCCAGACGATTCTGACCCACCATCTGTGTTCGAAGGTTTACACTATCCAATATACCTGACATGATTCAATAAACCTCAAGCCGACTTTTACCAGAGTTCGTTTTCCCGTCGAGACAGGATACGCGTGAATACAGTTAATTTAACACTAGTTGCATTGTTTTTGGCTAATTTTTTATTTGCCAGCTCAGCTAGCGCTCAAATGTCGCCTGATCTGATCGAAAGAGAAGTTCATGACGCCATTATTAATGAGTTTAACACACGATTGCCAGAAAGCCGGGTGGAAGCAATAATAAATCCTGTCAATCCTTCTCTTGACCTTGCTCAATGCCAAGGACCACTTGAAATCACCCTGCCTTTCAATAGCGGTCAACGCATTACTGCTCGTGTAAATTGCCATGCTCCGGTCTGGAGTTTGTTTGTCACCGCACAAGTCAGACAACTCATGGATGTTGTTGTGACAAATCGCCCTTTAACACGCAACAGTGTGATTGGTGCGAACGATGTTCGCCTGCTGGAACAGGACGTCATCCGTTTGAACGGTGATTATTTTCTGTCATTAAATGATGTCATCGGACAACAAGTGCGTCGTCCTATCGGAAGTGATCAGGTCGTTAATTCCCGCATGATAGAAACCGCCATCGCCGTAAGACGAGGCGATCAAGTCTCCCTAGAGTCGCAGCGCGGATCTCTGGTCATCAGAACAACGGGGATTGCTCAGGAAGATGGACATTTACATCAACAAATCCGAGTATTGAACCCCCAAAGTGGCAATGAAGTGCGTGCTATAGTGATCGAACCCGGTAGAGTACGTGTACCTTAATTCACACTATTTTGGTAAACTATTCAACATTCATTGCGACAGCCGATGTGCAGTTGCAAAAAAATGTCAAAAACTCCTAAAGAAGTTCGTGAGTTGACCGATAACACTGGCATAACCAGATAAAGAGGTGATTCAGGATGGCTATTGAACTGAACG
This sequence comes from Nitrincola sp., assembly GCA_021208565.1. Lineage (GTDB taxonomy): Bacteria > Pseudomonadota > Gammaproteobacteria > Pseudomonadales > Balneatricaceae > Nitrincola. Next base: position 4,634 of record JAJOJN010000026.1, on the reverse strand, counting down.
GCCTGTCCTCAAATCAGACGACAGCAGCGCGTACAAAGTCAACAGATCCCAACAGCACCGTTGCATCGAACAATGGCAAGCCAAGCACATCTACGGCACAAGCAGACACTGTTCGCCTGAGTGAAGCCGTACAGGCTATCCAGTCGGCCAATCGTCAACTTGATGATGCCAGTGACTTTAACGCAGAACGTGTTGCTGAAATTAAATCTGCGATTGCAGACGGTAGTTTTAGCGTCAACGCTGAGCGTGTTGCCAGCAAGATGCTACAATTTGAGAAACTGTTTAACTAAGTGTTTTTTGACTATGATAGCTTAACACTCTCAAATTAAAGGTGCTTGTTACGTGGCCGTTGACCATCAAGCAAATGATTTATTCGAAGCTTTCTTAACCCTGACTCGTCAGGGTTGTTTGCTTTTTGTCGATTTGCAAAACACGCTTGAGCAGGAACAGTTAGTGCTTCAACAGCGTGACCTAGAAGCGCTTAAACAAAACACGCAAACCAAGCAACAAACTCCTGTTAAAGATCGAAACCAATATTCGGGAACGCAATAGCATATTAGTTCAAGCAGGCTGCAGTCCGTCATGAAGCGGTTTTCAAGCCTTTACCGAGCTCATGCCTGAAGCGATACGCCAGATGACCATGACAGAGTGGCATCAGCTACAAAAATTACTCATGGATGTCAGAACCGCCAGTCAACGCAACGAACAAATTTTAGTTCGTAGCAAGCAAAACGTTGATCAGCTATTGTCTCTACTTCAAGGGCATCAAAGCTCGAATGTCCTCTACGACCCAGGTGGCGGTAAAGGAAACTATGCTGCACAGCGTCGCATCGGCAAAGCTTAGCAGCCCAACGCTGGAAGATTCTCACTTTTGACGTTACAATCTTCTTTTCTCCCTATAGTTCAACCGGATAGAACGGGCCCCTCCTAAGGGCCAGATCGGGGTTCGAGTCCCTGTGGGGAGGCCATAGGCTTCATAAAACGCTGTTCAAACTCATCCACTGCCACAGCTGGACTGGTCAAATAACCTTGATAAAAGTCGCAGCCCAGATCTCTGAGCAATTCCAACTGCTGTTGAGTTTCTACACCTTCAGCCAAAATTTTCAAGCCAAGTGTATGCCCCATCGCGATAATTGCCGCCGTAATTTCACGATCCTCAGTGCAGGTCTCCAATTCGTCGATAAAGCTTTTATCGATCTTCAACACATTCAATGGGAAATTACGCAGGTAGGCCAGCGAAGAATAACCTGTCCCGAAGTCGTCTATGGCTAAAGAGACACCCATTTTTTGAAGCTGCTGCAAGATAAGTTCAGCTTCATCTTCTCGGCGCATCAGCGCACTTTCAGTGAGTTCAACTTCTAGTAGGTTGGCAGGATACTGATAGTGATTCAATTTATCTTCAATCATTTCAATCACCTTGCCATGTCGAAGCTGGTAAGACGATAAATTAACGGCTAGTCGAATCGGCGCATAGCCTTTTGCCATCCAATCCTGCCCTACACAACAAACTTGATCCATTACCCACTCACCGATGGGGTGTATTAAACCACTTTGCTCAGCAACAGGAATAAACTCATCAGGTGAAATAAACCCTGCGGCCTTATGCCAACGGAGTAACGCTTCTGCACCGATCACATCGCCTGTCAACACATCAATCTGAGGTTGTAGATATACGGAAAGTTCGTTGTTCACAATAGCCTCGCGCAAACTTGCTTCCGTGTTTAACCGAATCAAGGCGGCCTCAGTGAGCTCACTTGTATAAAAGCAGTATTGTTCACGACCGGCTTCTTTGGCTTTGTATAAGGCAGCATCTGCTTGCCTTAGCAATTCTTCAGCACTCTGGTGTGCCTCGATTAGATTTGCAATTTCCGACACAGGCGCCAATGCGTATCTCCATGCCATTTGGCAAGCGTATAGGTGTTTGTAATGCGTCGATCAAGGTTAAAGCGATTTCTTTAAGATCCTCAGGTGATCGATCTAGCAGCACTCCAAACTCGTCACCCCCAAATCGAGCCAGCAACGCATCAGGAGGACAGACTTTGCGCAATAAATCTGCAACGCTACAAAGCAACTGATCACCACAGCGATGACCAAAACTATCATTCACATCTTTGAATCGATCGAGATCCAACATCAATAAAGCCGTATTATCATTCCCACGCGCATCAATTGTCGTCAGGACTGTCATACGGTTTGGTAAGGATGTCAGTGAATCATGCCGCGACAAAAACTCAATCCGCTGCTGCACCGTCTTGCGTGAAGTCACGTCTGCGACAACACCTTCGATATAGTTGATTTTACCCTCGGGGTCATAAGACACTCGAGTAATGTCTTCAACCCACATGACGTGCTGATCTTTGGTTAGAATTCGGTACTCTTGCAAATACTCATCACGTTTCTGTGAAAGATAGAGAGCCACCTCCTCCTCTAACCATTGCTGATCCTCAGGATGCACAATATCTTTGAAGGCGATACTGCCGTTTAGAAACTCTTCTGTGCTGTACCCCCCAACGCGACACATTCGAAGAAATATAGCTGACAGGCCAACCGGGTTGATTTTCCCATCTAAACAACACCACAGGGCTCGCTTCAACAACTTGCACGGCTTTTCTTAATGCATCTTCTTGCTGAATAAACCGCACGGCAAAGGCAATATCTCCAGACATCTCCTGTAGCGTAGAGATCACATTTTTTCTAAAAAAGTCTGGATCATCGGCGTAGTAAAGTAATACAGCGATGAGTTGACCATCCAGTAACACCGGGAAATAAGCTTGAGATGAATGATCACTGACATGATCAATCACTTTAGGCACTCCAGTTATGATCACACTGTCCAATACTGGATCCACATCTTTAGGAATCACTGAGTCTTCTGTGAAAAATTCCAGATCTGAGGGCAACTCCCCAAAACTACTGACCACATGCATTTTTGAACCCACTGGACGTAAAATGCAGGCGTAATGAAGTTGACCATAGACGACAGCGATTCGGCAGACTTCTTTAAATAGCTCGTCTTGGTTACGCGCCCGAATAATCGTCTGATTGGTTTCTGAAAGGGTATTGTAGAGATCACGCTGCTGCATCAGCTCAGCATTGGCACGTTTTTGATCAGTAATATCTTGCAATGTAGACACAGCATATTGCAGTGTGCCATCGGGATAACGAACAGCGCCAACATTCAGCAGTCCAGTAAATAGGGAACCATTTTTTCGAACACACTGTTTTTCGATGGTGTAACTGTCTACTTCACCATCGATCATACGTTGATAAGCCTGTTGCTCTATGTCTAAATCATCTGTATGACTGACGTCGCGCCAGGTTTTCTCTTTAAACTCAGCCTCTGTATAGCCTAATAGCCTCAGCATTTCAGGGTTAAACCTAAGCCATTTACCTGAAGATGGATCAGTTATCGCCATACCTACAAAGGGCATTTCAAAGAACTTAACTAACAGCCGATCTTTTTCAGCGGTTTTCATTTGATAAGCAACGTTCACTAAACGGCGGTTTTGTACCCAAACCAGCCTTAACGCAAACATCACACTGATCATGGTCGCCATCGATAAGACCGCTAACCAAGCCGCCATCATATACACAGGCGACAAAACTTCTTGCTGATTCACTTGGGCCGCCACCCACCAATCTTTTTCTGCCAGCGGTTTTAGCGCCGCGACGACTTTATCACCTGTATATCCTTCACCCTGCTCACCAAGATAAGGTATCCGTGATAAAACGGGTGGCGAGTTTTCGTTCAGTGGGCTCAACAAAATATACTGATCATCACTATCTCGTTGAATGAGAAATACTTCACCCGACTCGCTTTCGCCTGGCCAAAGTGAGAGACTTGGAAACAGATGCTCTTGTGCATCTAGGCTTAGAATCAACACCGCCAAGGGCTGATAATTAGGATCAGTAGCATAAAGAGGAACCACCCAAGATAAAGAATAATGATCTCGGGTTGCGGCCATACCGGCAAAATAGGACTCATCAATAAGAAGAGCTTGTGCGATTAGATCGTCTAACTCCGCTTGGTTATAACGAATAAGACCTGATGCTAGAGCTTGCTCTTTTTGCAAATGATAAAGATACACACCATCATAATAGTGATTCGCGTGTAATCGGTTGATATATCCAGTTAAGGCACTAGCGCCTCGGTCGTTATGATCGCTATGGCTCCAGTCATTTAACCACTCCCTCACCGCGACATCCATTTCGATCATTTCAACCAAGTGTCGACGATCCATAAACCATTGATTAAGTGAATCAGCTTTCGATTCTGCCACCAACTGCACCTGAGCTCGGGCACTTTGCAAAGCTTGTGGCGCTGCAATCTGAATGACCGCTGTGGATAACAAGGGCACCACCAAAGACAGGGCGGCAAAGACAAACAGCAACCCTCGCTTATCTCCTTTCGTATCTGTCACCTTTACCTTATCTTCAGGTGCGAAGAACCAAACCCTCAGTACTAGATAGAGCAGCAAGGCAGTAACACTAACGAACAAAAAGACCCTTGTAGGTACTGATTGAAACAAGCAGAGATGGGTCCGACACCATGACGCCGAGCAGATAGTCTGAGGTTAAGATCCACAGCATAGCGAACAGAAAATAGGACAGGGCTATTTTTTCTGCTCGAAAAC
>JAJOJN010000123.1 GCA_021208565.1 Nitrincola sp. | reverse complement strand
TTTCTGCAGAGCATTTGCTTCTTCTGAAAGCAGCTGTGAAAAAACGTTCGGGCGATCGGTTGTCAAGGAAAGCCCTAATGTCATTAAGCGGGACGCCGATTTCTTTGAGAGCGGAAATGACTGAGAAGGTTTCAACTTGCTTCAGTGAGTAATACCGGTAGCCATTTTCTTTAACATAGGCTGGTTTGAACAAGCCTTTTTCATCATAAAAGAAGAGTGTATGCTTAGACACACCCACTAATCTGGCAAAACGCCCAGTAGTGATGTAAGCGGATTGTTTGACCATATAAGATTTCCCCCTTGACTATAGAGTAACTCTATACTTTAGTATATATAATGAATCAAGTTTTGAAAAGGAGAAGGATTTTATGAATAGAGAGACAATGAAGACGGCAGTAACCGGTACAGTTTTATTTGTAGCAGGTGTCGTCTCTCTCTTCTTACACATTAATGATGACGGTTTGTTTGCCTATATTCTGTTGGCGTATGGTGCCTGGGAAATTGGAGAGGCTGCATCGGACTATTATTTTGGCGATCAGGATGAAGATGAGGACCGGAGCTGGGAAGAAATTAAAAATGGATTCAAGGCTGATGTAGCTAAAATAACGATTCCTCTGATCCTGACGATGCTTGTCGAAGTGGTTATGATCGGTACAGGGTTCAGATTGTTTACATTCATTGCGTATATACTGACGCTGATCATCTACCTGATGTTCATCGGGATTTTTTCGTATTTTGAACTAAAAGAACAGGAAGACACCTCTTGTCAGTTCAGCGACTGAATAGATAGAAAATGATCATACAGATTCCAGTTCGTTGAATAAAATCAGACTGGAACGGAGATTTTGAGTCCTATAGCTGTTCGCGTTTACGTTATAATAATGAAGAAGATAGAAGAGTAAAAAAAGTATCATTATAAGACTGACGGGGGAGTAAGGATGGAGAGATGTGGATGGGTGACTGAAGATCATGTCTACCTCGACTACCATGATTATGAGTGGGGACGGCCTATGAAAGATGACAGGGAGTTATTTGAGCTGCTCTGTCTGGAAGGGGCTCAGGCCGGTTGAGCTGGCTGACGATTCTGAAACCCATTTTCGTCCATGGTTAAAATAACAGCCGCAATTTCGAGCAATGCATCGGTGTTTGCATTAAAACCAGCCGTTTCAACATCGATGACGACGGGAAGATATCCACGGAAGCGATCTGCCATTAAACTCTTTTGATTAGGCTCGTTCAAAGATTTTCCTTAACTGAATTCTCGATAATGGTAGACTATTCTATCAGTCGTTAGTTGCTGAGTGAAATCTAGATAAAGCTTTGAGTTGAGCGGCCGACATCTTAATGAGTCCATTAGATCCTAATACTAAGGTTTTTCCAACTATGTTTGGCAAATTGCTTCTGTTGCTGATGCTATTAATCCCTGTGCAATTTGCTCATTCAGTTACCTTTCGAGCACCAATAGATGGCGTGAAATGGTTTGTTGAGGGATCTCCTTTCGTGTGCCAATTGATTCATCCCATTCCTGCCTTTGGTGAAGCTGTTTTTGAACAGGAAGCGGGCGAAAATGTTCAATTTTTACTGATACCTGCTCAGTCACAACAATTGAATGGGCGTGTGCGTCTGGTAGCAGAAGCTGCGCCTTGGGCGCCGGGTATGGCGCCGCGTCGTATCACTGAAGTGCAAACAGAGCAGGGAAGTGTCAGAATTCGTGGTGAATCAGCAGCTAGTGTTTTGGCAGCGCTCCATCAAGGGATGATGCCAACCTTTAGCGCTGATCGTTGGTTTGGTACGAATCAAGCGGTTTCCATCAATATTTTGGCGGTTAACTTTCAACAAGCCTATAGTGATTTTCTGGAATGTTTAGTTGAACTCTTGCCAGTGAATTTTCGACAGATCGCTCGAACTGCCGTTCTCTTTCCAACGGCAGAGCATCAGCTGTCTGACGCCACTAGAGCAAGGTTAGATTTGATTGCACAATATGTGCTGACGGATGATACGGTTCAGCAGATTTTTGTTGATGGTCATACCGATAATGATGGCCGTCGACTGTTGTTGCGAGATCTCTCACAACGACGTGCTGAAGAAGTGACACGTTATCTTGTCTCGAAAGGTGTTGATGAGTCGATGATTGTGACCCGTTTTCATGGCGATCGTTATCCTGTAGTGGAAAATGATACGCCTGAAAATCGACAGCGTAACCGACGGGTTACTATTCGACTCGAGCGTGAATGATTTTGCTTTGTAAACTCGAGCCGCTAGGCAGTAAATTCCACTATCTGCTATGATGTGTGCCTGTTTATTAACTTCGTAACTTTTCAATTTCTGTTGACCTTCGACGTGATCAGTCGAAGTTCGTTTACTCGGGAGCGTTAATATGTCCGACATCAACAAGGTTGTTCTGGCTTACTCTGGTGGCTTGGATACCTCTGTGATTGTGCGTTGGTTGCAAGATACCTATCAGTGTGAAGTGGTAACCTTTACTGCGGATCTAGGTCAAGGTGAAGAGGTTGAACCCGCTCGCGCGAAAGCCGAGGCGTTAGGTGTTAAAGAGATCTACATTGAAGATCTGCGCGAAGAGTTTGTTCGTGACTTCGTATTCCCGATGTTCCGCGCCAATACCATCTATGAAGGTGAATACCTGCTAGGCACCTCGATCGCTCGTCCCTTGATCGCTAAGCGCTTAATTGAAATTGCTAACGAAACTGGTGCTGACGCTATCTCTCATGGTGCTACTGGCAAGGGTAATGATCAGGTTCGTTTTGAACTGGGCGCCTACGCGCTTAAGCCAGGTGTCAAAGTGATTGCTCCTTGGCGTGAATGGGATTTAACTTCACGTGAAACACTGATGAAATACTGCGAAGAGCGCAATATTCCAGTGGATTTCAGCAATAAGAAAAAGAAATCCCCTTATTCAATGGATGCTAATTTGCTGCATATCTCCTATGAAGGTGATCTGCTCGAGAATCCATGGAACGAAGCTGAAGAAGATATGTGGCGCTGGAGTGTTAGCCCAGAAGCGGCACCTGATAAAGCGACTTACCTTGAGTTGACCTATGAAAAGGGTGATATCGTAGCTATTAATGGCGAGCGAATGAGTCCAGCGACGGTTTTAGAAACGCTCAACAAAATCGGTGGTGCCAATGGTATCGGACGTTTGGATATCGTGGAAAACCGTTTTGTGGGCATGAAGTCACGTGGCGCCTACGAAACACCGGGCGGCACCATCATGCTGAAAGCCCATCGCGGCATTGAGTCCCTAACGCTAGATCGTGAAGCGGCTCATCTCAAAGATGAGTTAATGCCTCGCTATGCTAAGTTGATCTACAACGGCTTCTGGTGGTCTGAAGAGCGCAAGATGCTGCAACAGATGATCGACTACTCTCAGCGTCACGTAAACGGTGATGTAAGGGTGAAGCTTTATAAAGGCAATGTTAGTGTGGTTGGCCGTCGTTCAGAAGATAGTTTGTTTGATGAAAGTATCGCTACCTTTGAAGACGACGCAGGTTCATACAACCAAAAAGATGCAGAAGGTTTTATCAAACTGAATGCATTACGTATGCGGATCGCGGCTAGTAAAGGTCGTAAGTTCTGATTTATCAGATAGATATAAACCGTAAGAGGTGCCGATATCCTTATCGGTACTTCTTGCATCCTGCCCAAGGTTTTCGTCCTTAATCATCTCTTATACTCATGTCAGGATGGACTCACCGATCTATTGATCTGATTGAAGGGGCTGTTGTGTGGTAATTAGGCTCAATTTCATGCTACTTTTCAGATGGTTAATAAGAAATCATGAGTCATGACAGCACTTTTTTTCTGATCAGACAGTACTGATTGTTGAAAAGAATCTCGAAGAGTTAGAGCAACTCAGGCAGATTCTGTCGGCTATTGGCTTTCAGAAAATCGAAGTCGCTTCTTCCGTCAATATGGCGGCCAGCTTATTGTCCGAAATCCATGTAGATCTATGTTTTCTTGTCTATGACATGGGGCGTCATGAGCAAAATGGGTTACAGGTGTTGCAACAACTCAAAGCAGCCTCTAAGCCTATTTACTCGACCTGTTTTTTACTGGTTGTTGATCCGGAAAAAGTCAATTTACTCATGGGTTCCCCTGAGTTATCAGCGGATGGTTACTTAGCAAAACCCTATGACCAATTAAAAATCCGCGCTCAATTAGAAAAGCAGATGCGTATCAAGCGGTGTATTGCACAGATTGAGCATTTTCGTGATCAACGCGCTTGGGATGAAGCTTTGCAAGAATGTGAGCGTATCCAAAAACAGTATCCCGCTTTAGGTGTGCTCATTTTTCGAATTAGAGGTCTGATTTATCTAGAGCAGCAACAATATCAAAAAGCTATGGCCGTTTTTGATCGAATTCGTCAGGCTCACGATAAGCCTTGGGTTCATGTTGCTTTAGGAATGACAGCCTATCTGATGACAGATTACCGTAGAGCGCGCTTAGAGATGAATCAAGTAATTGATGATCAACAGGTGTGTCAGGAAGCCTATCTGATTATGGCCCGCATTCATTGGCTCTGTGGTGAGCGTAGTCAATGCGTCACGCTGTTAAGAAAGTCGGTGATGTTACAGCCGACTATGCCCATATTGCAGGGGGAACTGGGTAATCGTGCTGCGTTCACTGAGGAGTTAGCGATCGCCGTGGATAGCTTTCGACAAGCGGTTCATCATGCGCGCCATACAGCTTTGCAAAATCCGGAGTATTACTTTGGTTTAGTCAGGGTGATTCAGCAGATGATTGCAGATAAACCAGATCGTAATGCTGAATTTATAGCGGAAGCAATTCGGGTGTTGGAATCGGTAGTGCATGATTGTTTGGACGATCCTCAGATACGTTTTCGAGCAAAACTAATTGCGGCTGAAATATATCGTCAAAATGGTGAGCATCAGAATGCTGATTTTGCAGCAGGGGATGCACTTGCCCAATATAAAAAAATACCCATCGAATCTCAGTTAAGTTTGGTGGATTTGCTAGCGGATGGGTTAGAGTCCACTCGTTTTGCTGCTGAAGCGTTAGACTTAAAACAGCAAGTATCACGTTTAATGCCGACCGTTGAATGGGGTAAAAGCAACTTAAAGGGTATGCTCTCTTTTCGTCAAAAGGCGATAAATGACGCCTTTTCAGAGTTTGAACACGCTTGGCAAGTAGATCCCGGTAATCCGGGCGTGGGTTTGAATTTACTACAAACGGGTATTGAATCCTTAAGGCGGACAGTCACGCAACCTCTAGTGATAAAGCGTTGTGCTGAAATCGTTAGTGAACTGCATTATGGTGCGCTGAGCAGCAAGCAACAGCAGCGTTATCAGCTGTTAACAGAAAGGTTGGGCGAGCTCATTCAAGAAGCAGAGATTGCATAAGCGGCCATGCCTAGCTAAAATTCTGCGTTTCTTTGGTTCGGGTATCTATGAAATCTCATAAAATTTTACAAGCTCCGATTCCCATGCGTTGGGTCGGACCGCTGAAAATCACCGGCCAGACTCTGAATGAAAAAGTCAGTGTGCCGCTGGCAACCTATGAAACGCCTCTATGGCATTCCGTTGGTCGAGGCGCGCGAGTTTCGGTGTTAACAGAAGGTATTTTGACCAGCGTTATTGATGAACGTATGACACGGTCTATTCTGTTAGAAGCTGATAATGCAATGGATGCCCATATGGCGTTACAGTCTTTGATGCAGCGTCAGGTGGAATTGAATCAAGTCGTCGCCACTTCGAGTCGTTTTGCTCGTTTGGTCGATATGCACAGTCAAATTGTCGGTAATTTGATCTATTTGCGTTTAGAGTTCACCACCGGTGATGCATCTGGCCATAATATGGTCACTAACGCGGCTGATAAAATCATCCCTTGGATCCTGCAGCATTATCCTCAGTTGAGATACAGCTCAATATCCGCTAACTATTGTTCTGACAAAAAAGCCACTGCTGTGAATGGCATTTTAGGTCGTGGCAAATATGTTGTCAGTGAAATACTGATCTCAAGAGACCTGTGTGAGCGTAAACTTAACACTACACCCGAAAAGGTAGTTGAATTAAACGTGCGCAAAAACTTGATCGGTACCTTGATCGCTGGCGGTATTCGCAGTGCTAATGCCCATTATGCCAATATGCTGTTGGGTTTTTATCTGGCCACCGGTCAAGATGCAGCCAACATTATTGAAGGCTCTCAAGGTGTTGTGCATGCCGAGGTTCGGGGAGACGATCTTTACTTCTCGTGCACACTGCCCAACTTAATTGTTGGCACTGTTGGCAATGGTAAAGGTATCGATTTTGTCGAAGAGAATCTGCGCCGTTTAGGATGTCGAGAAGAGCGCGAACCTGGTGCAAATGCCCGACGTCTTGCAGCCATCTGTGCGGCAACCGTTTTGTGCGGTGAGTTATCACTGTTAAGTGCGCAAACCAATCCAGGTGATTGATGGAAGCCCATATTCGATTGGAACGCTCATGAGCGACCAAACAAACAATCGTAAAATTGAACATATCCACGCGATAGAGCGAGATGCGCTGACGGATCGTCAGGGGCATTGCTTTGACAAAATCCGTTTAACGCATCGTGCTCTACCCGAAATCGACTTGAAAGCGATTGATCCTCAATGTCAGTTTTTGGGGAAAACACTCAGTTTTCCTTTATTGATCTCCTCCATGACCGGTGGCGATCACGAACTGGTGCGCAAAGTGAACACGAATTTGGCGATTGCGGCTGAGCAGTGTCAGGTGGCAATGGGTGTTGGTTCACAGCGAGTGATGTTTAGCTCACCCGATGCGGCTGAGAGTTTCAATTTGAGAAAATTTGCGCCGTCGACTGTATTGATGGCCAATATCGGCGCTGTGCAACTAAATTACGGCATGAGTGTTGATCAAATTCAGCAGGCTATTGATCTTCTCCAAGCTGATGCGCTGTTTTTGCACTTAAATCCCCTCCAGGAAGCGGTTCAGCCAGAAGGTGATACCAATTTTAGTGGGCTCACTCAGGCGATTGGTCAGCTGCAAAAAGTACTCACAGTGCCCATTATTTTGAAGGAGGTGGGTTCTGGTTTATCACCCGCCGACATCGAGGCGGGACTGCAACAGCAGATTCGCTATTTCGATATCGCGGGTAGTGGTGGTACTTCATGGAGTCGTATTGAACACCATCGTCAAATTGACCCCTCTCACGATTTGGGATTGAAATTCCAAGACTGGGGTATTCCAACGCCTCTAGCCCTATCCTTGGCCGAACCTTATCTCGATAGCGCGACTTTGATTGCCAGCGGTGGTATCAGAGATGGGATTGATATGGTGAAATCTGTTATACTCGGCGCCTCGCTTTGTGGAGTGGCAGCGCCTTTGTTACGGCCTGCAATGGAATCGGCGGACGCTGTGGTCAGTGCCATTGAAAAATTACGCCGTGAATTTATTACCGCGATGTTTCTGCTCGGTACCCCGAATACTGCTGCACTGTTCAGGAACAAAGCGCTTATTGTCGAAGAGCGTTAAGGAATCCAACCGACTATGTCATTAGGTACGTCAGTAGGTATAGCGTCAGTAGGTATAGATGAGATCAGCTTTTACACATCCAGTTATTACTTGGATTTGCGCACCTTAGCGGAGCAGCAGCAGACTGATCCAGAAAAATATTACACTGGCATCGGCCAAGAAAAAATGGGTATGGCTGCGCCAGATGAAGACATAGTCACTATGGCGGCGAATGCCGCGTTGCCGATTATTGAACGTGTTGGTCGTGATGCGATCGATACCCTTTTGTTTGCAACTGAAACCGGTATTGATCAGTCCAAGTCGGCGGGTGTGTATGTCCATCGCTTGCTCGATATGCACTCCAATTGTCGTGTCGTCGAGTTAAAACAAGCCTGTTACAGTGCCACGGCTGCGTTACAAATGGCCTGTGCTTTAGTGGCTAGAAAGCCCAATAGCAAAGTCTTAGTTATCGCCTCCGATATAGCCCGTTACGACTTGGATACTCCAGGTGAGGCGACGCAAGGCTGTGGTGCGGTTGCAATGCTTATCAGTCATAACCCAAGTATTTTGGCGGTTTCGCCAGACGTGGGTAATTACACAGATGATGTGATGGACTTTTGGCGTCCTAATTACCGCAGCACGCCTTAGTTGATGGAAAGTACTCCACCAAAATCTATCTGCGCTCGTTGAAGAAAGCATGGGAACATTTCACTGAAGTGAGTCCTTTAACCTTTAATGATTTCAGCTATTTTTGTTATCACTTGCCTTTCAGTCGTATGGCACAGAAGGCACATCAGCATCTGGCTAAGTTGAATCACTGTACTCTAACACCGGAACAGGTGGAGCAGCAGATTGCCGATACGCTGAAGTATAATCAGCTTATTGGTAATAGCTACACCGCCTCGATCTATATCGGCTTGTGTTCATTGTTAGATCATCTGCTAGAAGATCTATCAGGTAAACAGATTGGCTTTTTCAGCTATGGATCAGGTTGTGTGGCCGAGTTTTTTGCTGGTCAAATACAACCGGGCTATCAGGCGCGTTTGCATACGCAACGTCATCAAACCCTGTTATCACAACGTCAAGAGATCAATTACGAAGAGTATCTGTCGCTGTATCGCTACCCCGATCCACAGCAAGGTGAAAGTGTTGAGATCCCTAAAACGACTCAGGTCGTTTCAGGCTCGCCGCAATTACCCATCATAAACGCGAATATATTCCCTGCTAATGCGCGCCGCTGTTGCACCCGGTAAGGTGATTCTCACAGGAGAGCATGCCGTGGTGCATGGCGGTGCTGCTTTGGCGATCGCCATAGATCGTCATATTCATGCGCTTTTCGTGGAAGATAATACACAGCAGCTGCGCTGGAAAGATCCTTTGAGTGGCCAACAACAGAGCCTTACACAAGAAGAGATGAAACACTGTGTTGACCGGTTAGATCAACGTTATCTTGAATGGCAGGAAAATAAGCGACCGATACAACGAGTGCTGGAAAAGCCTTCTGACCTGCTTGTTTACACGCTCGCAAACGCTTTGGGCGATCATGCATTTCCTGGTGGAGATCTTAAATGGCGCTCCAACCTGCCCATAGGTGCGGGTATGGGATCTTCTGCAGCCTTCATTGCGGTTGTGTTACAGCTGTTCTCTGAGTTCGCTTTAGACTCAAAGTTGCTGTTGCATCGCGTGCATTTTTGCGAACGTTTACAACATGGTAAAGGCAGTTTGATCGATGCATCGAGCGTGACGCTTGGTGGTCTGGTTCGGGTTCAGCAGGGCGAAGTGACGCCAGTCAATCTATGTACTCATCAAGCCTCTATCAACCAACAAAGCTACTGGATCTTTACAGGTACACCTGAAGCGTCCACGGGTGAATGTGTTGATCAAGTGCGCCGAGACTTTTCATCCTCATCTATTTGGCAAGCGTTTGCACAGGTTGAGTCTCAATGGTTAGAGGCTTCAGAAAGTGAGCGTGCTGAGTTAATGCGTGAGAACCACCGTTTGTTATGCCAGTTAGGTGTTGTGCCAATAAAAGTGCAAGAGTTGATTGCTGAAATAGAAAAACTCGGTGGTGCAGCAAAAATCTCAGGAGCAGGGAGTATCCGTGGTGATGCAGCAGGGTTGATTATTGCGTGGCTTCCTTTTGGTACTCCAGATCAACTCAAGCTACCAAACGGAGCTTACTGGGGAGCGTTAAAACAGGAGAATCAGGGTGCAAAAGCTTTCTGCATTTAAGGTATCCGCACCGGGCAGCACGATGATCATGGGCGAGCATGCTGTTTTAGCAGGTCAACCAGCCTTGGTCTGCGCGTTAGATACACGTATCGATATTAGAGTTGTTCCTCGCGACGATCGCGTTGTTCAGATCGAAAGTGAATTAGGAAAGTATCAAGCCAGTTTGGATCATCTCCCTCATGATGCGGCTCTCAGTTTTGTTGTGGCGGCCATTCAAGCCTATCAAACACGCGTTAAGTAAAGCGGTTTTGAATTAAGCATCCATTCTGATTTTTCCGCGACCATCGGATTAGGTTCTTCTGCCGCTGTGACGGCAGCGATGGTGAAGTTGCTCAATTATTTGACTGGTCCAGCAAGCCAATCTTTATGAAGAGTTTCAACAGGGATTAGCGAATTATTCATCAAGTACAGCAAGGTAG
>JAJOJN010000001.1 GCA_021208565.1 Nitrincola sp. | reverse complement strand
TCTTGCCATCCTTCAGCTCACTAGCTCCTAGATGCATATAAAAGCATGGAGATATGAAAATTTTATATTGTCCTCTAGGACATGATTATCTGTATGAGTTTCTAATTTAATATTCCATAATAGAATAAAAGTATCTTAAAATATTCTTTTAAGATCTATTGATGTATATCAACATTTTGTTAAGAATGGGCGCACTTAACCTATAAACCGTGAGTTGACCCATGAAAAAAAATCTTGAAGTCTGTTTTACTCGCCTGCGGCTTGTCCGTTTTTGCCCTTAATGCTCAAGCGGGGCTTGTGTCTTCGCAATGGTTGAAAGACCGTCTAGATGATGAATCAATCATCATGATCGATGTTCGTAGTAGTATCGATGAGGGTGGTGATCGTGCCAGTTTTGAGGCGGCACATATTCCAGGCAGTCTTTATTCCAGTTATACCGATGATGGCTGGCGCGAGAATCGTGGTGGTGTGACCGGCCTTAAGCCCTCTGTATCGGCGCTGGAAAGATTAGTGGGTAGTTTGGGAATCACGCCAGAACATCACGTTGTCGTGATTCCAGCAGGTTCAGGACCTACTGATTTTGGTTCGGCGGCACGTGTGTATTGGACACTGAAATATTTGGGTCAAGAACAGGTATCTTTACTCAATGGTGGGTTTAACGGTTGGCAAGCTGCTGGTTTTCCGGTGGCATCTGGCAGTCCTGAGTATCATCCTGTTCGTTATGTGGCCAATCCTCGTCCCGAGCTGTTGGCTGAGCTTCCTGAAATCGAATCACGTGTTGCCTCTCGCCCACAAAGCTTAGTGGATGCTCGTCCTGAGGCCTTTTTTACCGGACAAACCCAAGCAGGACCCGTGGCTGCGCCTGGAACCTTGCCTGGAGCGATCAATTTCGAACATCAGAGCTTCTTAGTGGAGCGTGATGGCGCATGGTTTTTAGACGAATCCCTTTTGGAGCGTCAGCTGGTTGCCAATAGCCTAACCGATGCATCTGATCTGGTCACTTTCTGTAATACAGGGCACTGGGCGGCGACAGATTGGTTTGCTTTTAGTGAAGTGGCTGGACTTGAGAACATCAGTCTATATGATGGCTCGATGGCGGAGTGGGCCCACGGTGGTGAGCGTGTCACTCAAGTGCCTACACGAGGTATTTCACGCTTCTTAGAGCGTTTCCAAAACTAATCTAATGAGTTAATGAACAAGGGTAATCACGTGTCAAATTTAACGGAAACCTTTTCATCGAATGCGACTGGCGCTTCAGTAAAAACTGAAGCAAAGCCGACAGGCATTCGCATTGATGGGTTTGTAGTGTTAGTGGCTTTAATCGGTCTCTGTTTGCTAGGCACCCTGATTTACTTGGAAACAGCCCCGTTTTTGGTCGGGCTGTTTTTCCTAGGTAGTCTACTGGGCGTGGCTCTGTATCACGGTGCGTTTGGCTTTACAGCCGGTTGGCGTAATTTAATCGTTAAAAAAGAGAGTGCAGGTCTAAGAGCGCAATTGATTCTGATCGCTTTGGCGTCATTGTTGATGGTTCCTGTGCTGGGTTCTGGGCAGCCGGGTATGGTCGGTGCTGTGGCACCGGTTGGCCTCTCCTTAATTGTCGGTTCTTTCCTGTTTGGCTTAGGGATGCAACTGGGCGGTGGTTGTGGTTCTGGAACACTGTTTACGGTAGGTGCCGGTAACATACGCATGACGGTGACCCTGATCTTCTTCATCATTGGCAGTTTAGTTGGTACCTTCCATTTACCTTGGTGGTTAGATCGTCCAGGTACAGATCCTATTAGTTTGATCTCAGGACTTGGTGTTACTGGTGCGCTGATTGTTCAGGGAGTTGCGTTGCTTGCCGTCTATCTATGGATCAGAAAGGTTGAACAGAAATCTCATGGCCATGTTAGTCATGCAGATATTCAGTTTAGACCGGGTGAAAAAGGTTGGGGCGCGACACTGCTGACTGGACGTTGGCCGTTTATGTGGGCGGTCTTGGTGTTAGCTGTTGGTAATCTTTTGACGCTACTGATCAGTGGTTCACCTTGGAGCATTACCTTTGCCTTTGGTTTATGGGGCGCTAAAGTTGCCCAAGCGTTTGGCATGGATATGAGTCAATATGAATTTTGGACTTGGGATTTTCCAGCACAGGCACTTAGAGATTCTGTTTTAGTGAATGTGACTTCGGTGATGAATTTTGGACTCTTGCTGGGTGCTATGTTAGCCGCCGGTTTGGCCAATAACTTCAATGCAACGGGTAAAAATCCACCACAACTGAAGCCTTTTTTGGCGGCCATAATCGGTGGTCTGTTGATGGGCTACGGTGCTCGTTTAGGCTTTGGCTGTAATGTGGGGGCTTTCTTCTCAGGGATCGCTTCGGCCAGCTTACACGGTTGGATCTGGTTTGCTTCTGCTTTTCTCGGTTCCATTATTGGGGTGAAATTACGTCCCAAGTTTGGTCTGCCGGATTAAGGGGAGGTGAGTATGTATCGTAAACATCGAGTGATCATCGCCTTACTGGCTATCTTTGCATTGATCATGGTGGATCACTTGCACAGCCCTACCTTTGCATTTAACTCAGGACAGGGCAATGCCCGTACCAGCTTAAATCAGTTGGATGTCGGTGCCTGCGCACCTTGTGGTGCACCTTGTCCGTCATCAAGAGATTAGCATCAAGTAATTACGACTGCTTCAGCTCTAACACTAACATCATGTTAATGCTTTGTTAGTGCTGAAGCACTCGGTACGTTGAAGGAATCAACCTGTAAGACGCTTATTTATTTTCTCTGCTTCCAATAGTCTGGCTTTCTATGCAAATTCATGACAGCCAGAATAAATATTCCATTTATCTGTTCCGAATATAGGACCCCGTAAGGGAACCTTCCTACCAGAGACCTTCTGATTTCTTTATCAATTTCTGGCCATGCTTTTGGGAATGAAATTGAACGCTTGATGGCTGAATGGACTTGTAAGGCAAAGTCATAAACTAAGCCGGGTTGAAGGCTTTCATAATAATCAATAGCCTGGTTAAACTCCTTTTCTGCATCTGGATGAAATGAAAAGCTCATTTATCAAATCTGCTCCAAATTTTGCTGAATACTTCATTTCCAGGAATTGCTACAACTCCACCTGATTTAAGCTCAGACAGTCGCTGATTAGCCTCGATTGCCCATTCTCGGTCTATTCTAGATTCTGGCTGGTTTAAACTACGTAGAAGTGAATCTACTATTAATGCACGTTCCTCGACTGGAAGTGAAACGACTTCATCAATTAATTCTTTTGTGTTCATGTCACCACCTTTCGTTATCCTTGCTCAACTAAGCTCATTTCTTTATCAGCCTGCCAAATACGATACTTAACTTCGGTGCCTTCTGGCACATAAACCACGATCGGCAAACGGCTATTGTACCGAATCAGGTAGGGTTCTCCTCCTAATGAGATAAAGCGCTCGACTTTCGGGATATTCGGGTCTACTGCCATTAAAGTGCCAGCCATGGGCCCTAATTCATTAACAACATAACGTGTGTAGCCCCAACCTTCGATATCGACCTCTTCAATAGTGCCAACGAAAAAATATCGATTGTGCTCATCAGTCAGTACTGTGCGTCCTACGACTAGCTCAACTTTAAAGTCCGATTCATCATTTTGAGCGGGAAGTTCGAGTACAAATCGAGTCATCCCTTTTTCTGCTTCTGGAAAGGCTTCCATATTAGCAAATATCTGTGGGCTCAAAAAAAGGGCAAGAATTAAAGGGGCAAAAAGCGTTTTAATTTTTTTCTATGGTCAGTCCTTAAGGTGATTGAGTGCGACGTTAACGGCCTCTTGGGCGTGTATTTCAGTCGTATCATAGAGTGTAACATCCGTATCTGAGCGCTGGATTAACAGACCTATCTCGGTGCAACCTAAAATAACACCTTCAGCGCCTTGGTCTTTCAAAGATCTAACGATTTCCAAATAGTCTTGTTTGGATTCGTTATTGATCTTTCCAAGGCATAGTTCATTATAGATTACAGTGTGAACCCTCACACGTTGCACATCGTTTGGAATAATGACTTGAATGCCTTGATGCTCCAGTCTTTCACGATAGAAAGTCTGCTCCATGGTAAAGCGTGTGCCTAGCAGTCCAACACGCTTTATCTTGTCATTTTTCAATACCCTTGCTGTTGCATCGGCTATATGAAGCAGCGGGATTGAGATTGCCAGCTGGACCTGTTCGGCGACTTTATGCATCGTGTTAGTACAGATTACAATGAAGTCGGCTCCAGCACGCTCGAGTGCTTGTGCGGCAATTATCAAGATCTCTGCTGTCGCAGGCCAATTACCCTGATGTTGCAGTGATTCTATTTCGGCAAAATCAACACTGTACAGAACCAGCTTGGCTGAATGAAGGCCACCCAGCTCGGCTTTGACGCCTTCGTTGATTAGTCGATAATAGGTTTGGGTCGATTCCCAACTCATACCACCTATTAGACCAATGGTTTTCATTTATTCCCTCGGTACGACAATAATGGGTGACATCATAAAGCCACGATGAAAGAAGAAAGGATCGCAATTGCAATTCAGGTTAGGCGGTTCTTTCAGTTCCGGCCAAAGATGGATATTGTCAGCTTTCATAACCGGAAACTGATAGGCTTGCTCGCCAACATGACCTGATTCTAATTCAATAAAACGTCCTATTGCTGTGACTTCTCGACCCTCAGCATAAATTACGGGATCAATAAAATCAGTTACCCATATTCTAAATCGTCCACCGCTGACATCTGACTTAATTGGTCGACCAGAAGCATTCAACGTAAACTGAACCACTTCAATCACACTACCTTGCTCAAGATTTCTGACGGCGGCTATCTCTCCACCCCAGCGTATTGGTTGACCTGAAGGGGGAGTGGTTTTAGTGGCTGAAAAATCCAGTAGGACTTGTTCATTTGCCAGTTGCAGATTGGAAGGAACTGAACTGCACGCACTTAAAATCAATACAAGTATGATTAGTAGGAAGCGGAACATGGTGTGGCTCCTGATTAGGGCGTAGTGTCGAAAACTGTAATAAAGATTAGCGCCTAGTGAAAGGTATTGATATAGAGTGCCTCGACTTTATCTCGTGCCCATTGTGTCCGACGCAGGAATTTTAAGGATGACTTAATCGATGGCTCGTTATGAAAACAGTTAATGCTGATCTGCTGATACAGTGCATCCCAGCCATAATGATCGACAAGTATCGTAAGGATTTTTTCTAGTGTGATGCCGTGTAAAGGGTTGTTGGGCTGACCAGTCATGTCTGTTATTACTCTCATCTATGTTTCAACGCCGCTTTAGTCAGTTTAGTCGCTTCTGCACTTAATGGATCTTCTGGCCAAGGATGTTTTGGGTATTTGCCACGCATCTCTTTGCGAACGTCAGCATAGGTGTTGCGCCAGAAGTGGGCAAGGTCTTGTGTGACCTGAAGAGGTCTTTTCGCCGGGGAAAGGAGGTGGATCACTAGGGTAACCTTGCCACTGAGTAAGCTAGGTTGGGCTTCGTAGCCAAACATCTCCTGCAGTTTTACCGCTAACACAGGTGGTTGTTGCGTGTAATCGATTGCGATTGATGAACCGCTGGGTGCCTTAAAATGGGTGGGAAGTTGTTTATCTAGAATTTGTTGTTGATCCCAGCTTAATAGGTTTCGTAAAGCACTGGTGATATCCACTTTTTCTAAATCGCGCAAGTGACGTGCCTGTTGAAGATAGGGCAGTAGCCAGGTTAACTTTCCTGCGCTTAAGGCCTCATCACTGACATCTGGCCACTCATCTCCTAAATATTGATGTATTAACGCCATGCGTGCTCGAAGCTGAAGGGCTTGGTCGCTCCAGTTTAAGCCTTGTATGCCATGTCTTTGAAAGTGGTTGATCCAAGCATCCTGCCACTGCTCATTTGAGAGGCTGGGCAGAGTTTGACTGGTTAATCGAATCTTTCCGAGTTGATGATGGCGCTGGGCTGAAAACTGACCAGAGGCTTGCCAGCCTATTTCGGTAGTGTAGTGAAACAATTGTGGCGCTATCGCTTCAAGGTGAGCTAGTACTGACGAAGAAAGTGCCGTTGCAAGACGGATTTTGGTCCGTTGCTCTTGTGTAGTCAGTTCAACGCAGGCTAGCCAGTCATAATGAGACAGATCTGATTCATGAAGGGCTTCAGCACCACGACCATTGCTTAATAAATAGCGCCGTCCGTTATCACGCCGCTTGGCGATACGATCAGGAAAGGCCAGTGCTAGCAATAAAGCCGGTAGGTCATCCGATGCTAGGGTAATCGATACCCTTGAGTGATTTGAGCGCGGACCAGGGTGTTGTTTAAGTGTTTGCCATAGTGAATTCGCCAGTGGTTTTATCCGTTTGGTATACCGATGAGCAGTTTGTTTTGCCGTTGAATACAGTTTGAAGAGATCATCGGTGTGGCGTTGTGTTTTGGGATATTCCTGAATGAAAGCCACCCATTCACACGCCTCTTTGCCATAACCAAGAGCGTGGAGCGTTAACAGCGCATGTGCCCAACGTGGCTCAATCCCTAAAGAGGCGCAGGCTTGACCATGATCACTTAACCCACCTTGATGCTCATTTAGCATTCCCAGCTGTATGAGAAGATCTTTCGCCTGTTGTAAGGCAGGCTTGGGTGGTGGTGTTAACCAGAATAGCTCATCTGCTTCGGCACCCCATTGCATCAGCGCCATTAATAAAGGGGCAAGATCACTATCGAGTATTTCGGCACGGATATGAGCATCCAAGCGCTCGTGTTGTTGCGCTGGCCACAAGCGATAACAGACACCTTCGGCTTGACGACCCGCTCGGCCTTGACGCTGAGTCGCTGAGGCTCGAGAGATAGAGCGAGTGGTGAGTTGGTCAATACCGCTGGCCAGATGGAACTGATTTCGGCGCTCCAGCCCACTATCAATGACAATTCGCACGCCGTCGACCGTTAAGGAGCTTTCGGCAATATTGGTAGCCAGAATGACTTTACGTTGACCCGACTGTGCAGGTGCAAGAGCTTCTTTTTGCTCGGCATCATTTAGCTGTCCATGTAAGGGAAGTACTCGGACATGCTCGGGTAGATCTGAAAGTCGTGTGCTGACTTGCTGAATTTCGCGAACACCGGGTAAAAATACCAACATATCCCCCTCATGCTGTAACGCTTGACGCACTTGATTGGCGCAGTGCTCCGAGATGGATAGATTGGCATTACTCATGGGTGTGTAGTGGGTTTCGACCGGAAAACTGCGTCCTTCACTGACGATGAGTGGGGCATTTAAGGCTTCTGTTAAACGTTGTTCATCCAAGGTGGCTGACATAATGAGCAGGCGCAGATCAGGACGAAGCAGTTGTTGGCACTGATGGCTTAATGCCAGTGCCAGATCACCATGAAGGTTGCGTTCATGAAACTCATCAAAGATCACCAGACCAACCCCTGTCAGTTCAGGATCATCTAATAGCAGACGTGTGAGTATGCCTTCGGTAACCACTTCAATTCGGGTTTTATCGCTGACACAGGACTCTAGGCGAATACGATATCCGACGCGCTCGCCCAAGCGTTCACCCAATTGCTGTGCCATAAATTGAGCGGCATGACGGGTCGCCAGACGACGCGGTTCAAGCATCAAAATCCGTTGGTTTTGTAACCAAGGTTCATCCAAAAGGGCTAGGGGAACTCGCGTGGTTTTGCCAGCACCGGGTGCGGCAGTCAATAGAACGCTGGAGGCGTGTTGCAGTTGTTGACGTAAGGCTGGCAACACTTCATCAATAGGAAGTGTGCCAGCGGATCGGTTAGACAGTTTCAATCGTTAGGCTTAACATCTTTTAGCCATAACAGGGTGCTTACTTAGCAAACACCTTGTCTAGCTGTGCTCGAATAGGGTTGACTAATAGCATACCACCGAGCATG
Source organism: Nitrincola sp. (assembly GCA_021208565.1). GTDB lineage: Bacteria > Pseudomonadota > Gammaproteobacteria > Pseudomonadales > Balneatricaceae > Nitrincola. The sequence goes on along the minus strand of JAJOJN010000001.1, from coordinate 2,371 downwards.
GCGATGAAGAACAGCATTCCATTAAATCCACCCCATGTAAGTGAAGCGATCGCAGGACCTGGGCATAGACCTACAAAAGCCCAGCCGATACCAAATAAGATCGAACCGATGATTAGGTTGTGATCCAGTTGGGTGCTGGGTTTACTGGGAAAAGGCGCCCCGCTGATAGATGCACTGCGTTTTTTTGTAAGTTGCCAGGCGATCAGCATCGGAATGATCGCTCCGCCTAAGACAAACGCGAGGGTAGGGTCCCACGCACCAAATAGATCCAGCCATCCTTGAACCTTTTGGGTATCGGTCATGCCGGAAACAAGCAATCCTGCGCCAAAAAGACCACCAGAAAGTGCCGAAATCAATAAACGTTGCATTAGATCACTCCCATTAAATGTCTAAAGATCAGCATGGTGGCAAAGCCTGCAACCAGATAGAAAACGGTTGCCATAATGCCGCGCAGAGAGAAACGAGAGATTCCACAGACACCGTGACCCGATGTGCAACCGTTCGCCAAACGCGTTCCTAAGCCGACAAGCAGTCCGCCTAAAATCAAAATGACGACATTAGAAGTCGCATTGGTGGAGACTTCAATGTTAAAAAGAGGAATTAAGATAGCGGGAACGGTAATGACAGCGACCAAGAAGACTAAGCGTTCTGCCCAGTCGCTCCAGCCCGACTTATCGATCAAGCCACCAATAAGACCGCTGGCTCCCATAATTCGACCATTGCCTAAAAGAAATACAGCCGCCGCTGTACCTATCATCAGGCCGCCAATCAGCCCCATGATCCATTCTGTTGGTATCATCACTCACCTGTCTATTTATCTATTTGCTTTAGCATATCAATATTTAATAAGTATAGCTCTACTGGCTATATTAGAAATATATTATATAGGTTGCATTAAGAATATCAATCTCTTTTTATTCCTTAAATGAATAAAGCAAGACATTGCAGGTTAAAAAAATGAGATAATATCGAGTTTGCCAAATGCACAATTCATACACTCGGTAGCTCGCTCATGGAAATCAAAGTAAATTTTCTCGACAACCTCAGACTGGAAGCCAAGTTTGATGACTTTACAGTTATCACTGACCAGCCCATACGTTATAAAGGCGATGGTTCTGCACCCAGTCCGTTTGATTATTTCCTAGCGTCTTCAGCCCTGTGTGCGGCTTATTTTGTGCGTGTATACTGCAACGCTCGCAACATTCCGACCGACAATATCCGTTTGTCGCAAAATAATATTGTTGATCCTGAAAATCGCTATAACCAAACCTTTAAGATTCAAGTCGAGTTGCCCGAAAGTATCTCTGAAAAAGATCGTGAAGGTATCTTGCGCTCTATCGATCGTTGCACCGTAAAAAAGGTGGTCCAAGTCGGCCCTGCATTTGAAATTGAAACCGTAGAAAACCTTGATGAGGATGCACAAGCCTTATTGATGGCGACACCGACCCCCGACGCAGCCACTTTTATTCCCGGTAAAGATCTACCTTTAGAACAAACCATCGCCAATATGACCAAAATTTTGTCTGACTTGGGGATGAAAATCGAAATTGCGTCATGGCGTAATTTAGTTCCCCATGTTTGGTCACTGCATATTCGAGATGCGGCGTCACCCATGTGTTTTACCAACGGCAAAGGGGCGACCAAAGAAAGTGCTCTCTGCTCGGCTCTGGGTGAGTTTATCGAGCGTTTAAGCTGTAACTTCTTTTACAACGATCAGTTTTTTGGTGAAGAGATCGCGAACAGCGAGTTTGTTCATTACCCAACGGAAAAATGGTTTAAACCAGGACCGGATGACGCATTGCCTGAAGGTCTTCTGGATGAGCACACTTTAGCCATTTATGATCCCGATCAAGAGTTAAAAGCCTCTAACTTAATCGATACGAATTCGGGTAATGTCGTCCGTGGTATCTGCGCACTGCCATTCGTGCGTCATTCAGACAGTGAGGTGGTGTATTTTCCATCTAACTTGATTGAAAACCTGTACCTCAGTAATGGTATGAGTGCGGGTAACACCTTGGCAGAAGCGCAAGTGCAGTGCCTATCGGAAATTTTTTGAACGTGCCATCAAGCGACAAATTATCGAACAAGAACTGGCGTTACCTGATGTGCCTCAAGAGGTGCTGGCCAAATACCCGGCTATTCTAGAAGGGATCGAGTCTTTAGAGTCGCAGGGTTTTCCGGTATTGGTGAAGGATGCCTCTTTAGGTGGTCAATTCCCGGTTGCCTGTGTCACCTTAATGAACCCCAAAACGGGCGGCGTTTTTGCCTCATTTGGTGCACATCCGAGTTTGGAAGTGGCCATAGAGCGAAGCCTGACCGAGCTATTGCAGGGTAGAAGTCTGGAAGGGTTGAATGATTTTCAGCCGCCGAC